>CAIXBE010000433.1 GCA_903917595.1 uncultured Rhodobacterales bacterium | reverse complement strand
GGCCACCAGGCAATGCTGGCTCCACAGATAGGGCAGGCGGGCGGCGGCAAGGTTGGTCACCGCGTAGTCGGCGGTACCGCTCGCGCCCCTCAGCGTCAGGGTTCGCGCAAAGCGAAACTGCGGCGACTGGAAGCAGGTCTCGATGCAATCCGCCTCGGCCCGCAGCACCGTCCATTTGCGCCCCCAAAGCAGGCCATGGTCGCGCAACCGCCCGCCCCAGCCCGAATGGCTGCACCTCGAAACCGTGGGGAAACATTCGTCCCAGCCGCAGGCTTCATCGGCGCCATAGCGGGCGTCCTCGCCGGTTTGCGGGCTAAGGGCGCCGCCGACCAACCACTGACGCTGCGTGGCCCGGTCGGTCAGAGCCACCACCCGCGCCCCATAATCGGGTGCCAGGGTCAGGCTCAGGCGGTCGTTGCCGAAGGTCAACACCTTACGCGCCTCCTGCCGCCGTCAATTTCGCCTGCCGCCGCTCGGCCATCGCCATCCGCCATTGACCGATCGCCACCGCCAGCACCAGCAACAGCCCCTTGGCGACCAGTTGATAGAAGGTTGGGATGCCCAGCAGGTTCATCCCGTTCGACAACACCGCCAGCAACAGCACCGCCAGCATCGAGCCGACGATGCTGCCCTTGCCCCCCGCCAGCAGCGCGCCGCCCAGAAACACCGCAGTGATCGCCTCCAGCTCCAGCCCCTGGGTGCCCGAGGCGGGTTGCCCCGACGAGGTGCGCGCGGTGACGATCACCCCGGCCAGCCCCGACAAAGCGCCGGAAATCGCATAGATCCACAGCCGCATCCGGTTCAGGTTGATCCCCGCCAGACGCGCCGCCGCCGGGTTGCCGCCCATCGAATAGATCGAGCGGCCAAACACCGTCGAGGACATCACGAAATAGGCCAGAACCGCGACACCGACGAGGATGGCGAAGGCAATCGGCACGCCGGGAAAGCCGCCAAACTGCAAGAACCGGCCCGAGCCCAGCAGGGCAAAGGTCGGGTCCAGAACCCCCACCGGCCGCCCCTCAGGGGCGATCAGGAAGGCGATGCCACGAAAGGCCGACATGGTGGCCAGGGTGGCCACGACAGCGTTGACCCGCAGGTAGTTGATGATCGCCGCGTTCACCAGACCCAGCACCGCGCCGATGGCAATGCCCCCCGCCAGCCCGCCGGCAACCGTGCCGGACCCGGTGACGATCAGCGCGCAGACCACCGAGGCGCAACCAGCGATCGAGCCGACCGAGATATCAAGGCCATTCGAGACGATGACCAGCGTCATCCCGGCGGCGATCAGACCGACCACCGCCATGTTCTGCGCGATGTTGAACAGGTTGCGTGACGAGAACAGAAACTCGGTCTGGCTGGACACCGCCAGCACCAGCAAGATCAGCGCAATGATCAGCGACAGGTTTTCCGCTCCGACAAAGCGAGTCAGTCGGGACAGAAAGCCGTCCTTGGAACGGGTGGTCATGGTCAAGTCTCCTGCGGTCATGCTGCGGCTCCAGTGCCAAGGGCCAAAGCCACGATGCCCTCTTCGGTGGCATCCTGCTTTTCAATCGGGGGGGAAAGGCGTCCGTCGCGCATCACCACGATGCGGTCGGAGAGGGCCAGAAGTTCGGGCATTTCCGAGGAAATCATCATGATCGCCATGCCCTCCTTGGCCAGACTGTCGATCAGCCGGTAAATCTCGGCTTTGGCGCCCACGTCGACGGCGCGGGTCGGCTCATCCAGGATCAGCAGCCGGGGCCCGGCGGCAAGCCAGCGGGCCAGCACCACCTTTTGCTGATTGCCGCCCGAGAGCTTGCCCACCTCTTGCGACAGCGACGAGGATTTGACCTCGAGTTGCCGGATGACCGGGCCGACGGCCTCGACCATCTGGGCAGTCCGCAGCACCCCCCAGCGCGCCAGCCGCGCGTAGATCGCCATCGCGGCATTCTCGACCACCGAACGCACCAGGATCAGCCCCTCGGCCTTGCGATTTTCCGGGGCGAAACCAATGTTGGCGCGGATCGCGTCGGCGGGCGAGCGGATGTCACTGTCCCGCCCCAGCAACCGGACCCTGCCGCCGTCACGGCGATATTCGCCGAAAATCACCTTGGCCAGTTCGGTGCGCCCTGCCCCGACCAACCCGGCAAAACCAAGGATTTCGCCCGCCCGGATCTGAAAGCTGATGTCACGATGCCAGCGGCTGGACAGGCCCTCGACCTGCAACACTACTTCGTCGCGGCTGGTCTCCTGGCGTTTGAAACCATGGATTAGCTCCCGCCCGACCATCAGGCGTACAATCTCGGCCTCATCGGTCTTGACCGTGACCAGATCGCCGGTTTGCTGACCATCCTTCAGCACGATCACCCGGTCCGAGATCACCATGACCTCGTGCAGCCGATGCGAAACGTAGACAATGCCCAGCCCTTCGGCCTTCAGTTTGCGGATCAGTTCGAACAACCGCTCAACCTCGTCCGAGGTCAGCGATGAGGTCGGCTCGTCAAAAGCCACGACCTTTACGCCGGGCTTCAAGGCCCGCATGATTTCAACCACATGCATTTGCGCCGGCGACAGACTGCGCCCCATGGCATCAATGTTGATCAGGCCGGCAAAGCCATAGCGTTTCAAGAGCGCCGTGACTTCGGCCCGCATCGCCGCAAAATCCACCCGCCCGAAGCTGCGGCTGGGGTATTCACCGACGAAAATGTTTTCGGCAACGCTGATATCAGGGACAATTTCGGGTTCCTGCCGCACCAGCCGAAACCCGGCAAGGCGGGCGGCCAGCGGCGAGGCATGTGAAACCTCGGCGCCATCCAGCAGTACCTGACCCTGATCAAGCTGGTAGTCGCCCGACAGGATCTTCAGCAGCGTCGATTTGCCGGCCCCATTCTCGCCGACAAAGGCCACCACTTCGCCGGCTCCGATGGTCATCGACAGATTGTGCAAGGCCCGCACGCCGGGGAAGGATTTGCCGACTGCTTTGATATCGAGGATATTGCTTGGCATTGGAATTCCTGGGAAAAGAGCGAGCCCAAGTCGCGGGCCCGCCGAGTCTGGGAGCAATGTGTCAGGCCGCAATCACGGGCAGGGCATGATGTCCGTGTAGGTGGCCGGATCGACGATCGTGGTATTGGCCACGGTCTTGGCCGGCAGCGGGGTGCCCTTTTCGACCGCATTGATCAGCGCGCGAGCCGCAGCGTCGCCAACGTCAACCCCAGAGATATAGAGCGCAGCCTTGAAACCGCTTTCGATGCCCTCTTTCCACGGACGGCAGGCCTCGTAGGCCCCCAGACCAACCGCGATCACGTCAGCCGGTGCAACGCCAGCGTTCTTCAAGGCGTTCGATGCGCCCAAGACGCCTTCATCGTTGCACGACACCACAACCCACTTGTCGACCGCCGGATGGGCGGTGATCACCGGGCCGGCAGCGGTCAGCGCCGCGTCCGTCGTGCCGTCATAGTCAACGTCGATGAAGTTCTCTTCCTTCGCGCCGGCGGCGATCAGGCGGGCTTTTTCGGCACTGGTGCGGTCAACGCAGACCGAAAGCGTCGGAACGCCAACCGTCAGGATCCCTAGGTTCGGATCGCTCAGCCAGCCTGCGGCACTTGCCAGCTCACCGGCCCGGTCGCCGACCTTGGTGCCCATGGCCACGCCGTCAAAGCCAGCAAAGGGAACATCGGCCCCAGCGCCGTCTTTCAGCGGGTCATCGGTTGCAATCAGCGGAATGCCGGCATCCGCCGCCGCCTTGGCGACGGCCGCGCCAATCGCCTGATCCGGAGCGGTGATGGCGATCGCCTTGGCCCCGGCGGCAATCGCATCCGAGACGGCGCTGATCGCCAGGTTGGCATCCATCTCGACGTTGATGATCTGCGCCTTGTAGCCCAGTTCCTCGGCCGCCTTGGTAAAGCCGGCACCCTGGTCGATGAAGTATTGCTGGGTGCCACTTTTGTAGATGGCGACAATCAATTTGTCTTCGGCAAAGGCCGCACCTGCCGCCAGAGTGGCGGCAAAGACGACGGACGCCGCAAGTGTCTGCTTGAACTTCATTGTATCCTCCTCCATGGATTGTTTATAGTATTGTCGCTTAAACTGTTTAACAGACAAACTCAAGCGCGATCATCGGAAAGGCTGAAGATGAAGAGACTCAAGGGGAAAACCGCCATCGTTACCGGCGGCGGTCAGGGAATCGGCGCGGCGATTGCGGCCAGATTCGCGCAGGAAGGGGCCTCGGTGGTAATTGCCGAGATCAACGAATCACAGGGCCGGGCGATGGCGGAGTCGATTTCCCGCCAGACCGGCGCCCGGGTCGTCGCCCTTCGATGCGACGTCGCCGATCCTGCCTCGGTGCGCGCGATGGTTCAGGCGACAAAGGCCGACCTTGGGCCAGCCGATGTGCTGGT
>CAIXBE010000432.1 GCA_903917595.1 uncultured Rhodobacterales bacterium | reverse complement strand
CCGATCTGATGGCCAAGATCCGAAAGCCCGCCGCCCCGGCGACCGAACGGCTGACCTATCAGCCGCCCGTCGAAGCAGCCACGCCCGAACAACCCCAATCCTGATCACAGAAGGAGGCACCCCATGGGGTCCTGGAACGATTTCAACGATGCGCAGAGCAATACCAACCTCATCCCGAAAGGCACGCTGGCCAAGGTGCGCCTGACCATCCGCCCCGGCGGCTTCGATGATGCCTCACAGGGCTGGACCGGCGGCTATGCTACGCGCGGCTCGACTGGCGCGGTCTATCTGAACGGCGAGTTCACCGTCACCGAGGGCCAGTATGCCCGGCGCAAGATCTTCACCCTGATCGGGCTCTACAGCCCCAAGGGCCCGGATTGGGCGAATATGGGCCGCAGCCTCGTGCGCGGCATGCTGAATTCGGCGCGCGGGATTTCCGACAAGGACCAGTCGCCGCAGGCGCAGTCCGCGCGCCGCATCAACGGGCTCAAGGATCTCGACGGGATCGAATTCCTCGCGCGGATCGACGTCGGCACCGATGCGAGCGGCGACGACAAGAACGAGATCCGCAGTGCAGTGACGCCGGACCATCGGGATTACGCCCAGAACATGGGGCTGGCGCCGTCCTTCGCCGGGCAACCCGCTGCGGTGGCCGTCCAGCAACCTGCCACGGCACCGCAGCCTTCGGCTGGCGTGCCCGGCCGTCCGTCCTGGGCGCAGTGAGGATCTGAACCATGCGCCTTCGCCCCCGTCAGAGCCTGTTCGTGGAGCGCAGCCTCGCTGCGCTCTGCGATCACGGCAACACTCTCAGCATCGCCTCGACGGGGTTCGGCAAGACCATCGCCCTGTCGGCAGTTGTCGCAAAATCCCTTGAAGGCAGCGACGCCAAGGCGTGCATCCTTGCGCATCGCGACGAGCTGACCGCGCAGAACCGGGCCAAGTTTGGCCGGGTCGCGCCTGATATCTCCACCTCGGTGTTCGATGCCGAGACCAAGAGCTGGGCCGGTCGGGCGACCTTCGCCATGGTCCCCACGCTGACCCGGCCCGCCAATCTGGCAGCGATGCCCGTGCTCGACCTGCTGGTCATCGACGAGGCGCATCATGCGGTCGCCGACAGCTATCGCCGGATCATCGATCATGTCCGGGGTGCCAATCCCGCCTGCCAAATCTTCGGCGTCACCGCCACCCCGAACCGGGGGGATCGCAAGGGCCTGCGCGAGATATTTGACAATGTCGGCGACCAGGTGCGTTTGGGCGAGCTGATCGCGTCGGGCCATCTGGTGCCGCCGCGCACCTTCATCATCGACGTTGGCGTCCAGGAACAGTTGCGCGCCGTGCGCAAGACCGCCGCCGACTATGACATGACCGAGGTCGCGCAGATCCTGAACCGCGCGCCGGTCACCGACGAGGTTGTCCGGCATTGGCAGGAAAAGGCGAGCGAGCGGCCGACCGTCGTGTTCTGTTCCACCGTCGCCCATGCCGAAAACGTCGCGGCAGCTTTCAATGGCGCGGGCATTTCAGCGGCTGTAATCCACGGCGATCTTGTTGCGGGCACGCGCCGTCGGATCCTTGCCGCCTATGCTGCGGGCGAGATCCGCGTCATCGTCAATGTCGCGGTGTTGACCGAAGGCTGGGACCATCCGCCCACTTCCTGCGTCGTTCTGCTGCGCCCCAGTTCCTACAAATCGACCATGATTCAGATGGTCGGGCGGGGTCTGCGCACGGTCGACCCTGAGGAACACCCCGGCATCGTCAAGACCGACTGCATCGTGCTGGATTTCGGGACATCGAGCCTGATCCACGGCACGCTGGAACAGGATGTCGATCTGGACGGCAAGACCGAGACTGGTGAGGCCCCCACCAAAACTTGCCCGGCCTGCGAAGCGGAGATCCCGCTTGCCGCCACCGAATGCCCGCTGTGCGGGGAGGCTTTTCCGCGCGAGATCGCGGAGACCGACGAAGGCGGGGATGCCTCCCAGATGTCGGGCTTCATCATGTCGGAGATCGACCTTCTCAAGCGGTCAAGTTTCGCATGGGTCGATCTGTTTGGTGATGATGCCGCCCTGATGGCCAACGGCTTCAATGCCTGGGGCGGTATCTTCTATCTCGATGGCCGCTGGCACGCCGTCGGCGGATCGAAGGGTCGTGCGCCCCGGCTTCTGGGCGTTGGCGAGCGGACGGTCTGCCTCGCGCAGGCCGATGACTGGCTGAACGAATACGAGACCGACGAAAGCGCCTTCAAGTCGAAGGGCTGGCTGAAGCAGGCAGCGACCGAAAAGCAGCTGCAATATCTGCCGCCCGCATTCCGCCAAGATTACGGCCTGACCCGCTATCGCGCCTCTGCGCTGATGACCTTCGGCTTCAACAAGCGCGAAATCCGCCAACTCGTCGGCCGCGCCAGCCCGGACATCGGGAGGGCAGCGTGAACCATGTCCCGCAGATCGTATCTCCGCCCGAACCGGCCGCAGGCCCCGCGCGCCACTGGCATCCGCACCTTCAACCCTGCGCTGTCTGCCTGCGTCCCGCGCAAGGCTTCGGCCTTTTCGACCCGACCAAACCACGGCCCCGAAACCATCGCTGGTTCTGCTCGATGCCTTGCCAGGCATGGTTTGCGGCCCGCCATCGCAAAGGACTGACCATGCAGGGAACGACTGAAGAAGAACGCGTCGCCATCGCGCTGGTGATGAAGCGGCTGGGCCAGACGATGGATCAGATCGGCTGGGACAGGCGGCTCCGTGATCTCACCGCCACCGACGTCACGGCGCTGATCGAAGAGGTGCTCGATGGCTATGGCGCCGAGATGTCGCGCATCGCTGCCACGACGGAGGTGCCGTTTTGACACTGGATTTCAACCCGCGCCCCTCCGTGGCCGACCGGATCAACGTATTGGTCGACGCAGCACTCAT
>CAIXBE010000431.1 GCA_903917595.1 uncultured Rhodobacterales bacterium | reverse complement strand
CTGCACCAGGCGGCAAGGCGGGACGGCTGGCAGACCTTCGGGTGAAAATCCGCCTCGATCATCGCGTTCAATTGTTCGGCGGGGGACGGCCCGGCCCCGGCCAGCGCCGTTTGCCAGTTCTGCAGGTATTCCTCGGCCAGATAGGCCAGCGTTTCGGCCAGCAGTTTTTCCTTGGTCTCGAAGTGAAACAGCACGAGGCCGTGCGACAGGCCTGCGGTGCGGGCAACCTCGGTCAGGGTGGTGCGGGAATAACCACGGGCGGCAAGGGTGGTGATGGTCGATTCGATCAACTGCGTGCGGCGCGCTTCGCGGCTCATCGTCCGGGGCAGGCGCGGAGGGGTGGAGTCGACGGCTTTGGTCACGATGTCATCCCTGTTTGTGCTGTTGGTTTAAGATGAAACAGCAGGAGATCAAAGAGAAACTTCTGATTGACAACACAGTCAGTGGCGGTGCACCCTAGGCAAAGCACACTGCCCGGAGCTTTTGATGACCGCCCTGCCGACCCGCAATCTGACCAAGTCCAACGCCCAGTTTCAGCGGGCGGTCCAGAAGCTGCCGTTGGGGGTGTCATCCACCTTCCGCTACTGGGGCGATGATCGGACAATCTATGTTGACCACGGCAAAGGCGGGCGGACCTGGGACATCGACGGCAACAATTACGTCGACTACCGGCTGGGCTATGGCCCGGCGATTTTGGGCTACGGCGACGATCGGGTGGATGCCGCCGCCCGCAAGGGAATGGAGGTTGGCGGGGTTTTCGCCCTGTCGACCGAACGGGAACTGGCGGTGGCCGAGCGGATATCGAAGATGGTCCCGGCGGCCGAACTGGTGCGCTTTTCCAACTCGGGCACCGAGGCGGTGATGGCTGCCCTTCGCCTTGCCCGCGCCTATACGGGGCGTGAGCAGTATCTTCTGGTCGAAGGTGGCTACCACGGGCTTTTCGACGCCGCCATGTGGATGTCGAACATGGAGGAATGGGACTTGGGGTCGAACTCCGACCCGGAGCTTGTCCCCTACGGCAAGGGAATCCCGCCCACGATCAAGCAACTGGCCCATATCACCCCCATGAACGATTTCCAGCGGCTTGAGGACGCCTTCAAGCGCCACGGCGACAAGCTGGCGGCGATGCTGATAGAACCCATTCAGGGCAACTGCTGTTCGATCATGGCGCGGGTGGAATACGTCCAACTGGCGCGCGAGCTTTGCACCAAACACGGCGTCATGCTGATCATCGACGAGGTGAAGTCGGGCTTCCGTGTCGGCAAGTCCGGCATTCAGGGCATCATGGGTGTTACGCCCGACATAACCACTTTCGCCAAGGCTGTGGCCAATGGCTATCCGATTTCCGTGGTGGCGGGCCGCGAGGAGGTGATGCGCCATTTTCGCTATGGTGGCGCGTCGCATGGCGGCACTTATACAGCGCATTCCGTCAGCCTTGCGGCAGCCGAAGAATGCCTGCGCATCCTGGACGAAACCCCGGCGCTGGAAACGATTGCAACCTATGGCGAAAGCCTGAAGGCGGGGATTTCCGACATCCTGAACGCCCGCAAGATCGCGCATTCCTATACTGGGCATCCGTCAATGTTCGGCCTTTTCTTTGCCGAGACGCCACCCGACAACTACCGCGCCTGGAAGACCAGCGATTACAGCTTCTATGATGCGATGGCGCATTACCTGCATGATCTGATGATCATCGTCGAACCGGACAGCCGAGAGCCGTGGTTCATGTGCGAGGCGCATGGGCTGGACCCGTCCTGCCTGACCGACACGCTGAAGGCGGTGGAAACGGCGGTCGATCTGGTGCTGGAATACGGGGTGATGACCGATGACGCATGACGCGCTGATCATCGGGGCCGGGCACAACGGGCTGGTAGCGGCCTGTTACCTTGCGCGGGCGGGGTTGAAGGTTCTGGTCGTGGAAAAGAACGACTGGATCGGCGGGGCGGCGGTCAGCCGCGAGTTGTTCCCCGGCTTCACCTATTCCAACTGCTCTTACGTCAGCAGCCT
>CAIXBE010000430.1 GCA_903917595.1 uncultured Rhodobacterales bacterium | reverse complement strand
TCGAGGAGACGGTTGGGAACTCGATTCACTCCCTCCAGGACTCCGCAGAAATACTCGCAAACCCTCTCCTTTGCGCAGCTTTACGCACAGCTTCGAGGAGACGGTTGGGAACTCGATTCACTCCCTCCAGGACTCCGCAGAAATACTCGCAAACCCTCTCCTTTGCGCAGCTTTACGCACAGCTTCGAGGAAAGGGTTGGGAACTAGGGTTGCGTGTTCCACGCGATGATGGGCAGTCATTCCACGGGATGATGGGCACGGATTCCACGCGAAGGTGGGCAGTCATTCCACGGGATCGTGGGCAGGTTTGACCGGCAATCAAACGGCATAGGCTTCTTCTGGTGAACAGCCAGGAGCCACCATGCCCACCGAGAGATTGTCGATGCGCCGAATACGGGATTTGTTGCGTTTGAAGTATGCTCAAGGTCTGAGCGACCGGGCGGTTGCGAGGTCGCTGGGGCTTGGGAAAGGCACGGTCGGGAACTACCTGGCGCGGGCGCGTCAGGCGGGTTTGTCCTGGCCGCTTGCGACAGATTTGGACGACGACAGCTTGGAGTTGCTGCTGTTTCCAAGCCCGACGATGGCTTCGCGGCTGGATCGGCCTGTCCCGGATTGGGCGTCGATGGACGTCGAGTTGCGCCGGCCTGGGGTGACGCGGGCGCTGTTATGGGAGGAGTATCGGGCCCAGTCTGCGGACGGGTTTGGCTATGCCTGGTTCTGCGAGCATTTTGACGCGTGGAAAGGCCGGGTGCGCCCAACGATGCGGCAGACGCATGTGGGCGGAGAGAAGGTCTTTGTCGACTTTGCCGGCGACACGATTGATGTGATCGATCCGGGCACAGGCGAGGCCCGCCCGATGAAGCTGTTCGTCGCGGCGATGGGGGCATCGAACTACACCTATGCCGAAGCGGTGGCGTCTGAAGGGCTGGAGGACTGGACCCTTGCCCATGTCCGGATGTTCGCCTTTCTGGGCGGTGTGCCAAAGGCCGTGGTTCCGGACAATCTAAAGTCGGCCGTGATCAAGGCCGACCGGTTTGATCCGGGACTGAACCGGACCTATGCCGAGATGGCGGCACATTATGGCACCGCCATTCTGCCAGCCCGGCCCCGCAAACCCCGCGACAAGGCGAAGGTCGAGGTTGCCGTCCAAGTCGCGCAACGCTGGATTCTGGCACGGCTGCGGAACCATCGGTTCTTCTCTTTGGCGGAGTTGAACGTCGCGATCCGGCGGCTGCTGGATGAGTTGAACATGCGCGTGATGCGTGGATACGGCGCCAGCCGCGCCGATCTGTTCGCTACGTTGGACAGGCCCAACCTGCAGCCCCTGCCTGCTGAGCCCTATCTCTTTGCCCGGTGGAAGCGCGCCCGCGTGGCACCGGACTATCATGTCGAAGTCGACAGCTCCTGGTATTCCGTCCCCTTTGCCCTGATCAAACAGGAGGTTGATGTTCGGATCGCTGGGCAAACGGTCGAGATATTCCATCGTGGACAACGGGTTGCGAGCCATGCCCGCACGCCCGGTCGGCGCAACCATGTCACCGTTGCTGACCATATGCCCTCAGCGCATCGCAGGTTGGGCGAATGGACACCAGCCAGAATGTTGGCGCAGGCGACGAAGACCGGCCCGGGCGTTGCGGCCTTTTGCCAGATGGTGATGGCCGACCGTCCGCACCCCGAGCAGGGCTTTCGCACCTGTCTGGGTGTGCTGTCTTTGGTCAAAACCTATGGCCCGCAGCGGGTCGATGCTGCCTGCCAGCGGGGCGTCACCATCCGCGCCCGCACCGTCACCTCCATCCGGTCGATCCTCAAGACCGGCCTCGATCGTGCCTTCCTGGAAGGCACCGAAGACGCCGCCCCCCTCCAACACGCCAACATTCGTGGTGGCGGCTATTACCACTGAGAAAGGACCAAAATGCTGACCCACCCCACTCATGACCGATTGCTGGCCCTCGGCTTGACCGGCATTGCCAAGGCGCTTGAAGAGCAACGCAGGTCGACCGCCTTCGACGATCTCTCCTTCGAAGAGCGTCTCGGCATCCTCGTCGACCGTGAGGCCGCTGAACGTGACGGCAAGAAACTGGCCTCAAGGCTCAAGTTCGCCGCCCTGCGCCAGGATGCCAGCGTCGAAGATCTGGACCTGCGCACGCCCCGTGGCCTAGACCGCAGCGTCATGGCACATCTTGCGGATGGCGGCTGGATTGCGCGCCATGAGAATCTGCTGATCACCGGACCCACCGGTTTGGGCAAAAGCTGGATCGCCTGCGCCCTTGGCCACAAGGCGTGCCGTGACGGGCGGCCAGTTCTCTATCAGCGCGCCCCGCGCATGTTCGAAGCCCTTGCTCTGGCCCGCGGTGACGGACGCCACGAACGCATCCTCAAGACCATCGCCCGCATGGATGTGCTGATTATCGACGATTGGGGCCTCGCCGTCCTCACCGCCCCCGAGCGCCGCGACCTCTTGGAAATCCTCGAAGACCGCCACGGCCGCGCTTCAACCATCGTCACAAGCCAACTGCCGGTCGAGCACTGGCATGAGGCCATAGGCGATCCAACTCTGGCCGACGCCATCCTCGATCGCCTCGTTCACAACGCCCATAGATTGAAACTCACCGGAGAAAGCATGCGAAAAGCCGCCGCCCGCAACACAAGCCTTGACCTGTCGGCGCAAGCCTGACTCCATGAAACCGTCGGTCAAACCAGCTGCCCACATTCGCGTGGAATGGCTGCCCACGATGCCGTGGAACGAGTGCCCACGATCGCGTGGAATACGTGCCCATCTTCCGTGGAATGCGCATGCTATCTTCTGCCAGTCAAGTTTCCGCGTCTCAAGTCCGCCGGAACTCCTGCCTTGCGATTGGAAAGCAGCCAAGCCTGCAAAGGTGCGTCGGCGCGGGATGCTTTCAATCAGTCCGGCCAATTCAGGATGGTCCGCTCCCTTGACAACCAGACCTCTTCGATCGGAGTGCTTATGATCTGGTTCGAGAGTTGCGCCTTCTCGAGTTCTTCGACCAGACGCTCAGCAACCACATGCTTTTCCTGCGGATGGAGATTGCATGGGTCGAGGAAGAAATGGCCATGCTCGATCTCGTGGTCGCGGACAATGACCGGCCGGTTGCCGGTGGCAAGGCGCATGGCGAGGTTCCAGGCGGTGATCCGCGCGTCGTTCGAATTGATCGACACTTTTAGCCGGTCAAGCGGGTTGTTGGTGGGATCGGGAACAATCGTCGCGGACACCCCAGGGCGGTCCGCAAGCGCCGTGAGCCAGGTTTCCAGCGCCTCCCGCTCCCGTACCCTGATCGCGGCGTGATCGCGTGTCTTCCAGGCGGTGAGCGCAGCGCCGACCCCAAGGATCGTCTCCTTGCCAACTTTCATGCCGCGTCCGATGCCGCGGTTCTGAAGGTAGCAGGCGCGGATCAACTCCTTCGACCCCGCGACTATGCCCGAAGTCGGGCCGCCAAGAAATTTGTGACCGGAATAGACCACCAGGTCGGCGCCCTGTTCAAGGAAGGTCCGCAGATCGTATTCGGATGCAGCGTCGACGATCACCGGGACGCCGCGTGCGTGGGCGACCTCGACGAAAGTCTGGAATGGCACCTGAGCATAGTCGACGACATGGTGCGACACGACAAACAGGGCCGCAGCAGTCCGGTCAGTGATGGAGCCGGCCAGTTGGTAGGCGGATGCTGACGTCGCCTGGCCCACTGGTACGACCCTGGCACCAGCCAGCCGGACCATCTGCTCTACCGGCGCACCGAAACTCACCATATGGCCCGAGAGCATGAGCACCTCATTCTTGAGCGCACTTGCGTCAGGCAGTCGCTCGATGGCAAGCAGATCGGTGCCGGTCATCATGGCAGCGACCGCAACGGTGATACCCGAGGCGCAGGATGCGGTGACGAACCCGGCCTCGGCGCCGGTCAGATCCGCGATCACCGTGCTGGCGTAGCGGTGCAGAGCGCTCATGTCGAAGAATTGCGGCAGGCCGCGGCTCATGGCTTCGATGGCCTCTGGCACCGCAATCGAGGCGCCGAGCGATGTCATGGTGCCGGACACGTTGACGATCTGGCGGA
Source organism: uncultured Rhodobacterales bacterium (assembly GCA_903917595.1). Classification (GTDB taxonomy): domain Bacteria; phylum Pseudomonadota; class Alphaproteobacteria; order Rhodobacterales; family Rhodobacteraceae; genus Tabrizicola; species Tabrizicola rara. The sequence goes on along the minus strand of CAIXBE010000430.1, from coordinate 683 downwards.
GGCCGAGTTCGGGACGGATATCGTTGGACATGGTGCAACCTCCTGGAGTTCTTTGGGCTTAATCAGGCCATTTCAATAGGCCCGCGGTGGATTTGCCTGGCGCCGCCATGGCGTCAGCCGGGCGTGTGGTCGACACTATTTCCGCGAGCCGCCGCCCGACGGTCTCGGCCTCGCCGGGATGAAGGTTGCATGGATCGAGCCAGAACCGGCCCTGTTCGGCCTGATGTCCACGTACCATGATCGGCGGTTCACCAGCCGCCAAGGTCGATACGAGACCATAGGCGGAAAAGCCGCTTTCGGGCGTCACCCGCACTTCCAGACGATCGACAGGATTGTTTGTGGAATCGGGCGATACACGTGTCTCGATCCCCTTGTGACCGGCAAGGCTCTCTCGCCAAAGCTCGATCACCGCTGTTTCACGCGCCTTGATCCCGGCGTGGTCCCGGACTTCCCAGGCTTCAAGCGCCGCGATCAGGCCGACGATGCTCTCCTTGCCCACTTTCATGCCGCGTCCGATGCCGCGGTTCTGCAGATAACCGGCACGGATCAGATCCCTGCGGCCAGCGACGACGCCTGACGTCGGGCCACCCAGGAATTTGTGGCCGCTGTAGACGGCGATGTCGGCGCCCTCGGCGATGAAGCGGCGAAGGTCATACTCGGCAGCGGCATCGACAATCACCGGG
>CAIXBE010000429.1 GCA_903917595.1 uncultured Rhodobacterales bacterium | reverse complement strand
CGCCACATGCCCGCCAATCGTGTCCGCCTCGACCGTCACCTGCCTTATGTCGAACAGCCGCGCCGGCGTGTCGACCGCGTAGACCGAGTTCTGCAATTCCCCCGCCACCGCATCCCGCGCGGTCAGCGCAAACAACTGCGCCTCGTTCTTCTCGATGAACTGGGTCAGAATGCCCCGGCTGGTGGAGAACTTGATATTCAGCAATGGCGCATCCTTCTGCGCCGTGGACAACAGGATGAACTGCCGGTTCGCCCCGTTCGGGTTCAGGTAAAGGTCGTCGTCCAACTCATCCCCGATCTCGGGCGAATAGCCGGACAGGTCGATGTGGAAGTCGTCAAGCTTGGTGACCTTGCCGGTCAGATGCCTGAGCGCCCGGTTATAGCGTTCGACAAGGGCCGGAGAGGACACCTCGATCAGGTTTCCGAACATCAGGCCGTGAGCGATAAGGCGTTTCATGGCGTCTGTCCTTCCGACCGGGTGCCCCCCACCCCCAGCCCCTTCCCGCGGGGGGGAGGGGAGGTTCCTCGGTCCACCGTTGCGCGGAACGCCAAAGGTTCAGCGCCCCCCTCCCCCCGCGTGGGGGAGGGATGGGGTGGGGGGGCGTCTGCCAAGGCCCCGCCATCAACCGCATCCAAGATCACCTGCATCACACCCTCGATATTTCCCAAGACTTCCGGATTCCAGAACCGCAACACCTGAAATCCCTGCGCGCTCAACCACTCATCTCGCCGCAAGTCGCGCTCTCCACCATGCCCGCCCCCGTCAATCTCTATCACCAGCCGCCGCCCCAAATCAGCGAAATCCGCGATGAACGGCCCGATCGGCGCTTGCCGCTGGAAGCGCAGCCCCAACATCCGGTTCAATTCCCGCAACCTGGCCCAGACCATCCGCTCATGCGGCGTCATCTCTGCCCGCAGCTTTCGGGCGCTATCCCGTGTGATGGGGTGAATGCCGGTCATCCGTCCTGCCCCCTGCCAAAGGCCCCCCACCCCAACCCTCCCCACAAGGGGGAGGGAGAACCCAGCCGCCCGCCACCTGCGCCCAAGCCAATCGAAGGCGCGCCTCCCCTCCCCCTCGTGTGGAGGGGCTGGGGGTGGGGGGCCGGAGAGGACACTTCGATCAGGTTCCCGAACATCAGGCCGTGGGCGATGAGGCGTTTCATGGGTTTTTGCCCCACTGCACTTTTCTAACGTATGCAAGCGCCATCGCGGCCAACCATAAAGCTAGAAGAACGGGACCAATGGGTCGTATGGACCGAAGGGCAATTTCGAACACTTCTTTGACCGGATAGATCGTCGCGAAGTGAACGAATGCAGCGACTAAGACGATGGCAACGGAGCCAACAGCACCAAGCGCGACTGTCCCAAATGACATCCGGCGCCAGTTGATGGCCAACGGAATTGAAAACCCCGCGACAAACAAGAGCCCCAGACCTCCTGTAAAACTTTGAAAGATGTCTGCCGGAGTAGTGCCAACCATATCACCACATTGTCCGTCAACAAACCAGCGTCCGGTGAACAACGCGCCGGGCTCGCACAGATACCGAACGGCCAGTCCGCCGACAGTGACTGCCAGAACTGCGGCGCCAAGCGAGAACCACCAAACTTTTGCGAGAATCTCGCTCACCCCTTCCCCTCCCCATCCACCATCTTCAACCCCACCCTCCGGTTCACCTCCTGCGCCTTCACCAGCCAGACGAACCCCAACAACGGCCCCCACAGCATTGCGAACAGGGCGGACCGGCCAAGGAAGAACCCCGCCCGCTCCACCGGGGCCGCCCGCAGCATCGCATAAGCCCCCGGATTGATCGCGGCGTAAAGCCCTGCCAGCATCAGCGCGCCAAGGACAAAACTCACGGTGGCGGTCTTGGCCACCGCCCAGCCCAGCACCCTATGTGACAGGTTCCCTTGGCCCGCGAACCAGCCGGGCAGAAGCACCACCGATCCGCACAGCAGGGCGAGCGGCAGGATCGAATTCCACAGGGTCAGGGTGTCAGTCATGGTCCGTCACTAGATCACAAGCGGGGGGCAGCATTTCAAGTCCCGCCCGCCGCAACCTTAGCCCCAAGCGACCCGCCCCGCCACTGGCCTTGCACCCGCTGCGATTTGCCCTATCCTTACCCATACCTCGGGGAGCCCTTACCGGCTGAGATGCGAAAGCGAACCCGTCGAACCTGAACCGGATCATACCGGCGGAGGGAAGGTGCATGGGTTTCTCCATCCCCGACCAATCCGTCGCATCATGGAGAGACCAAATGAAGACCACACTCCTTGCTGCGGGCCTTAGCGTCATCGCCATCCCGGCGCTGGCGGAAACGCCTGTCCTGACTGTGCTGACCTACGACAGCTTTACCTCGGAATGGGGGCCCGGCCCGGCGGTGGAAAAGGCGTTCGAAGCGACCTGCGCCTGCGACCTGCAGTTCATCCCCTCAGGCGACGGCGCGGCCCTCTTGGCGCGCATCCGGCTGGAAGGGGCGGCCTCGGTCGCCGACATCGTGCTGGGGCTGGACACCAGCCTGACCGCAGCAGCCACCGCGACCGGCCTTTTCGCGCCGCACGGGCTGACCCCTGCAACCACCCTGCCGGTGGATTTTGCCGACCCTGCGTTCCTGCCCTTCGACTGGGGCTGGTTCGCCTTTGTCTACGACACGACCAAGCTGCCCGACGCGCCGAAATCCTTCGAAGCCTTGGCCGCGTCGGACCTGAGGATCGTTATCCAGGACCCCCGCTCGTCCACTCCCGGGCTTGGGCTTCTCCTCTGGGTCAAGGCGGCCTACGGTGACCGCGCCGGGGAAATCTGGGCGGCGCTGGCCGACAACATCGTCACCGTCACCCCCGGCTGGTCCGAAGCTTACGGCCTGTTTCTGGAGGGTGAGGCTGACATGGTCCTGTCTTACACCACCTCGCCCGCCTATCATCTGCTGGCCGAGGGTGACGGCACCAAGGCGGCGGCGCTGTTCGACGAAGGCCACTACCTGCAGATCGAGGTGGCGGGGAAACTGGCCGCGACCGATCGGCCCGACCTTGCCGACGCCTTCCTTGCCTTCATGCTGACCGATGCTTTCCAGTCGGTGATCCCGCAAACGAACTGGATGTATCCGGCGGTTACCCCCGCAACCGTGCTGGCCGCCGGGTTCGACACCTTCCGCCCCGCCACGTCACTGCTGATGCCCCCGGATCAGGCCGAAGCCGCCCGCGACCCGGCGCTTGCCGAATGGCTGGAGGCGCTGGCCAAGTGAAGCGGCCCAAGATGGCACAACGGTCTCCAACCCGTCGCCCCCCCTCCCCCCCGTGGGGAGGGGCTGGGGGTGGGGGGCTCCCGCCATGACTGCAGCACCCCGGCGTGACACTGGAAGTCTGCTGGCCCTTCTGCTTCTGGCGCTGGTCGCGGCCCCGCTGGGGGCCGTGGCATGGCGCGGCGCGGGCCTGACGCTTGGCCCTGCCGACTGGGCGGCGGTTCGGTTTTCGGTCACTCAGGCGGCACTTTCGGCGTTGATCTCCACCCTCTTGGCCATACCCGTCGCCCGCGCCCTCGCCCGCCGCCGCTTTGCTGGTCGGGGCGCGCTTGTCACCCTGATGGGCGCGCCCTTCCTGTTGCCCGCGGTGGTGGCCGTCCTTGGTCTGCTGGCGATCTTTGGCCGGTCGGGCCTTTTGAACTCCGGTCTGCAGGCGATTGGTCTGCCGCCGGTCCAGATCTACGGGCTGCAAGGCGTGGTTCTGGCGCATGTCTTTTTGAACCTGCCGCTGGCCACCCGGATGATCCTGCAAGGCTGGCAGGCGATCCCGGCCGAGCGTATCCGGTTGGCGCAATCGCTGGGCTTTGACCCTGCGGACACATTCCGCCATCTCGAACGCCCCATGCTGCGCGAGGTGCTGCCGGGCGTCGTGTTGATCATCATGGTGATCTGCCTGACCAGTTTTGCAGTGGTGCTGACCCTTGGCGGCGGACCCAAGGCCACGACAATCGAGCTTGCGATCTATCAGGCGGTGCGGTTCGACTTTGACCTTGGACGGGCGGCAGGTCTGGCCATGGTGCAGCTTGCGATCGGAGCCGTTGCCGCCCTTGCAGCTTGGCTTCTGGTGCGCCCCGCCGGACTTGGCGCAGGTCTGGACCGCGACACGGCGTTGCCGGCCCCGCGCGGCTGGCGGCTTTGGGCCGATGGCTTTGCACTTTTCGCAGCCACCCTGTTCCTGATCCTGCCCTTGCTGGCGGTCGTGATCCGGGGACTTCCCGGCCTGACGGACCTTCCAGCCACGGTTCTGCCCGCCGCCGTTCGTTCCGTCCTTGTGGCGCTGGTGTCGGCCCTGCTGACCACCGGCCTTGCCCTGGGCTTTGCGCTTGCCGCCGCCCGCCACCCCCGCCCGCTGATCGAGGTTGCCGCGACCCTGCCGCTGGCCACCTCGGGCCTTGTCCTTGGCACCGGGTTGTTTCTGCTGGTCCAGCCCTTTGCCCCGCCAATGACGCTGGCGCTGTCGGTCACCATTCTGGTCAATGTGGCCCTGACGCTGCCCTACCTTTACCGCGTGCTTTTGCCCGAGGCGCGCGCCCTGCACGCCGACTATGGCCGCCTTGCTGACAGCCTGTCGTTGACCGGCTGGCCGCGTCTGCGCTGGCTGATCCTGCCGCGTCTGGCTCGCCCGCTTGGCTTTGGTGCAGGGATTGCGGCGGCCTTGTCGATGGGTGACCTTGGGGTGATCGCCCTATTCGCCGGGGATCGGCAGGCAACCCTGCCGCTGGTCGTCCAGCAACTGACCGGAGCCTACCGGATGGAGGCCGCCGCCGCCGCTGCGCTGATCCTTGTCACCCTGTCCTTCGCCCTGTTCTGGGCCTGCGATGCCGGAGGTCGCCGTGCTGCAGCTTGATCACCTGATCCTGACCCAAGGCGGTTTTCGCCTGACCGCCGATTGGTCCGCCAGCCCCGGCCAGCGGATTGCCATCATCGGGCCGTCAGGTGCTGGGAAATCGACGCTGCTTTCGGCCATCGCTGGCTTCTTCCCCGCAAAAGCGGGTGCAGTGCAATGGAACGGGCAGGACCTTGGCGGGGTTGCCCCCGGGCAAAGGCCGGTGACGATCCTGTTTCAGGACCAAAATCTGTTTCCGCACATGACCGTTGCGCAGAACCTTGGGCTTGGCTTGCGCCCTGACCTGCGGCTATTGCCCGAAGACCGCACCCGTGTTGACGACGCCCTGACCCGCGTTGACCTCCAAGGTTTCGGCCCCCGCCGCCCCGCCCAGCTTTCCGGCGGTCAGGCCAGTCGTGCCGCACTTGCGCGGGCGCTGCTGCAGGCGCGGCCGATCCTGCTGCTGGACGAACCCTTCGCCGCCCTTGGTCCGGCCTTGCGGGCCGAGATGCTGGCTTTGGTCCGCGAGGTGGCGACCGAAACCGGCGCGCTGGTCCTGATGGTCACCCACGATCCCGAAGACGCGCGTGCCTTGGGCGGCGATACCTGCTTTGTGGCCGATGGCGTGGCGCACGCGCCTGTCGAAACCGCAAAGCTGCTGGCCGATCCGCCAGCCGCCTTGCAGGACTACCTTGGCCGGAAATGAAAAACCCCGCCACGATGGGCGGGGTTTTTGGTATCGCTCAAGCCAGGGGTCAGGCGGTTTTCTTGCCCTTGATCCCGGCCCAGATCCGCTTGTTGGTCAGGTACAGCAGAGTTGACAGGATCAGAAGGAAGATCACCGACACAAAGCCCGCCTGCTTGCGTGCCATCATGTTCGGCTCGGCGGCCCACATCAGGAACGAGGCGACATCCTCGGCAATATGATGGACAGAGTTGTCGTGACCATCGGCATATTCAACCGTTCCGTCTTCGATCGGCGGCGACATCTGGATCCAGCCGCCCGGGAAAGCGTGGTTTTCATAAAGCGTCGTGCCAAATTCTTCCTTGGTCTCACCGGTATAGCCGGTCAGCAGCGACACGATGTATTCCGGCCCGCCCATGCCGCGGAACATCTGGTTGATCCCGGTGCCGTAAGGCCCGTGGAACCCGGCCCGCGACTTGGCCATCAACGACAGGTCAGGTGCGCCCGCCCCGGTGTTGGCCGGGAAGTTGTCGGTCGGCTTGGCTTCGCGTTCTTCGCCGGTTTCCTTGTCGATGACAAAGTATTGCTTGGCATAGGCGCGGACCTGATCTTCCGGAATGCCCGGCCCGCCCGCATCTGACAGGGTACGGATGGGCACATATTTCAGCCCGTGGCAGTCCGCGCAGACCTCGGTGAACACCTGCAGGCCGCGCTGCAGCTGGAACTGGTCAAACGCGCCGAAAGGGCCTTCATGGGCGAAGGCCACGTCCTCGATGTGCTGCTCTGCGGTTTCGGCAAGGGCAACGCCCCCCGAAAGGACCAGAACCGAAACGGCAGTAAGTGCGATCTTGCGGAACATGTTCAGTTTCCTCTCACTCGGCCGGATGGCTGTTGGGGCCGTAGTGGGCATTGAAGTCTTCTTCAATCGTCGCGGGTTGTGCCAGCGGTTTCTCGATCAGGCCAAGAAGCGGCAGGATGATCAGGAAATAGCCGAACCAGTAGGCCGAAGCGATCAGCGAGAT
>CAIXBE010000428.1 GCA_903917595.1 uncultured Rhodobacterales bacterium | reverse complement strand
GCTGGTGCACACATGCAGCCGACGTTTCTCTTTGCGGAGGTCGAGGTGGTCGCCACCTATGAGCTGTTCAACATCAACCGGTCGAAACTCGAGAACCTGATCCACCGGATATTCGGACCCGCCAGGTTCGATGTGGAGATCCTCGACCGCTTCGGCCGCCCAGTCGTGCCACGTGAATGGTTCATGGTGCCGCTGTTTGTGATCGATGAAGCGGTTGAGCGCATCAGGGATCGGTCGATTGTTGACTACCGCTATGACCCTGCGTCAGCAAAGCTGGTCAAGCTCGCGCCTTGACCCTCCCCCCTGGCATGGTTCCTCCCCGGCCCTGTTTGTATGCGGGGGGGCGCAGCGCGGCGTTTCGCTAGCGACACGCAGTTTCACCGGGGAATCCAGGTGGAATCCACCTGCTAGGTGATCCGGCAAAAAGTGACTCAGTTTCAAAGGCTTGGTTAATCACGATCTCGCCGTGCTGGATTCTTTTGTGGAATCCAGGGAATCCACTTTGCGGAAGCCACCTTGCCGGAATCCACCCTGCTGGAAGCCAGCGGAAGCCACCTGCAAGGAAGCTGTTGAATCTAAGCGCATTTTTTATTTGACAGACCTGCCCCTCTTGACCTACCCCTTGATCATCGAAGAATTGCGCCCGGAGGAACCCCCTCGCGGGCGCTTTTCATTTCCTGACATCGCAGATCCTGACGCTGGCATCGCCCAGCGTGCATCGGCTTGCCCGCCCTGCCCCACATGAAAGCCACCCGATGGACCTGGTCTTTGCGCCGAACCAGATTGAATCCTGGCCGCTCGAACGGCTGCGCCCCTATGCCCGCAATGCCAAGATCCACGGCACGGACCAAGTGGCCAAGATCGCCGCCAGCATGGCCAAGTTCGGTTGGACCGTGCCTTGCCTGGTGGCTGACGATGGCGAGTTGATCGCCGGGCATGGCCGGGTGCTGGCCGCTGTCATGCTGGGGCTGACCGACGTGCCTGTGATCCGGCTTGGCCACTTGGACGAGGCCGAACGCCGGGCGTACCGCATCGCGGACAATAAGCTCACGGAGCTGGGCGAGTGGGACGAGGCGTTGCTGCGCGACGAGATCGCGGGGCTGCTGGCCGAGGATTTCGACCTGTCACTGCTGGGCATCGCCGACGAGGATCTGGACGCGCTGCTCCGCGATCCGGATCAGGTCGAAGGCGGCGCGATCGAGGGTGAGGATGACATTCCCGAGCCGCCGGTCACGCCGGTTTCGGGGGCGGGAGACCTCTGGCAGCTCGGGTCGCACCGGCTGATCTGCGGCGACAGCACTTCGGCCGATGTGGTCGGGCGTCTGCTGGGTGATGTGCGCCCCCTGCTCATGGTGACCGACCCGCCCTATGGCGTGGAGTATGATCCGACCTGGCGCAATCAAGCGGGGGCCGCGAAGACCAAGAGAACCGGCAAGGTACTGAATGACGACCGGGCCGACTGGCGCGAAGCGTGGGCGCTGTTCCCCGGCGACGTGGCATATGTCTGGCACGGCGCGCTGCACTCCTCGACCGTGGCCGAGAGCCTGGTGGCGGCGGGTTTCGCCGTTCGGTCGCAGATCATCTGGGCAAAGGACCGCCTCGTTCTCAGCCGCGGTGACTATCACTGGCAGCATGAACCCTGCTGGTATGCCGTGAAAAAGACGGGCAAGGGACACTGGGCTGGCGACCGCAAGCAGACGACGCTGTGGCACATCTCTGGTAAGGACCAGGATGCGGCCACGGTGCACGGCACGCAAAAGCCGGTCGAATGCATGCGCCGCCCGATCCTGAACAATTCCAGCCCGGGTCAGGCGGTGTTTGAACCCTTCATGGGATCTGGCACCACGCTGATCGCGGCGGAAACCACCGGGCGGGTGAGTTTCGGGATCGAGTTGAACCCGGCTTACGTCGACGTGGCCATCGAGCGCTGGCAGCAATTCACCGGCGCCAATGCCGTGCTTGCCGACACCGGCGAGACTTTCGCCGACCTGAAAGCCAAGAGGCTCGCGGCATGAACGCGCCCCTGCTGCCAGGCCGGATCGAGCACTGGCCCCTCGCCCGGCTGAAGCCTTATGCCCGCAACGCCAAAACCCACGACGTGGATCAGGTGGCTAAGATCGCAGCCAGCATGGCCGAATTCGGATGGACCGTGCCGGTGCTGGTCGCGGCCGACGGCGAGCTGATCGCTGGCCATGGTCGCATCCTGGCCGCCGCCCAACTCGGTCTGTCCGAGGCCCCGGTCATCGTGCTGGGCCATCTGACCGAGGCGCAGCGCCGGGCCTATCGCATCGCCGACAATAAGCTGACCGAACTGGGTGGCTGGGACGAGACCCTTCTGCTGCAGGAACTGCAGGCGCTGTTGGCCGAGGACTTCGACCTTGGGCTGATCGGAATCCGCGACGATGAACTGGACGCCCTGCTGATCGCGGGCGATGACGACAGGACGGTGATCGACGACGATGCGGCCGATGCCATCCCCGCCCCGCCCGCCGATCCGATTACCAAGCCGGGCGACATCTGGGCGCTTGGCAAGCACCGGCTATGCTGCGGCGACGCCACCGATCCGGCCGCTGTCGCCAGGCTGATACAGGGCGATCAGGCCACGCTGATGTTCACCTCACCGCCCTACGCCCAGCAGCGCGACTATGGTGCCGCCAAGGAAAAGGTCGGCGATTGGGATGCGCTGATGCAGGGCGTGTTCGCCACGGCGCCGGTCAAAACGGACGCGCAACTGCTGGTCAACCTAGGCCTCGTGCACCGCGACAGCGAATGGCAGCCCTATTGGGAAGGATGGGTCGAATGGATGCGCACCTCTGGCTGGCGGCGGTTTGGCTGGTATGTGTGGGATCAGGGCCCGGGCCTGCCCGGCGACTGGAACGGCCGCCTTGCTCCGTCGCACGAGTTCATTTTCCACTTCAACCACGCGCCCCGCAAACCGCACAAGACCGTGCCGTCCAAGCACGCGGGCGAAACCCTCGGCGGCGGCGGGCTGCGCGGGGCCGACGGTACCGTGCACGCCAAGACCGGAACGGGCAACGCGATCCAGAGTCATCGCATTCCCGACAGCGTCTTTCGCATCATGCGGCACAAGGGTGGGCTGGGCGCGGCCGGATCGCATCCGGCCGTGTTTCCTTTGGCGCTGGTCGAGGCAGTTCTGACGGCGTTTTCGGATCCGGGCGACCTGATCTACGAGCCGTTCTGCGGCTCCGGCACGCAAATCGTTGCTGCCGAACGCGCTGGGCGGCGGTGTTTCGCGATGGAGCTGGACCCCGCCTATTGCGACGTCGCCGTGCGGCGATGGGAATTGGCGACCGGGCAAACGGCGCGGTTGGAACATCACAACGAGACCACCACTGGCAAGGAGAGACGACAGAAATGATCATGACCACCGCTATCTGGCGAAACGCCGACCTCATTCGGATCATTCCGATCACACGCGCGGACCTGAACCAAGCCAAATCCCGCAACGCCTTTCGGCCGGAAACCACGCCAAAGCCCGGAAAGGCGCGCTGGTATGGCTGGAGGGACGTGGTGGCGGTTGCGGTGGCACAGGACTTGCGCAAGCTCGGATTTGGCCCGTCAATCGCCTTCGGGCTGGTGCAAGAGCACCTGGCGCCGTTCTTGCGGGGGCGCATCGACACGCCGGATGAGTGCGCCGGGGTGTTTTGGCTGATCCGCCCGGGTGACGACCGCCTCACCATCGAAACCCCCTGCGAGTTTCTACGCCATACCGAATACGAGGAACTCCAGATCGCGCCGAACGAGAACGCCTGCATCGTCGTGAATGTGGGCCGGATTTCAGCGCGCGTGCTTGATGACTTGCAGACGACCGAGACCGCCGCGGTCATCCGAAAGGAATTTCAGGTGCAGGGACCAGTCATGTGACCCAGTCGCGCCGCATGTCGTTGATGGAGGCCATCACCAATGTTGCGGTTGGCTACGTGCTGGCGGTGGGCGCACAGATCATTGTGTTCCCATGGTTTGGCCTTCACGCGAGGCTTGAAGGCAACCTGGTGCTGGGCTTGCTGTTCACCGCGATTTCCTTGATCTGCGGCTACGCCTTGCGCAGATTGTTCACGCAGTTCGACTGCCAACAAAAAAGGACCAGCCAAAACTGGTCCTGAGTTGAGGCAGTTCTGCGGCGAGCATGCCGCAGATCGAGCAGGTCAACAGGCGGTCAACCTAATTGCAGTTTTCTACGGCCAACTCACGATTCGCAAGTCTGGATCAACACATAGATAGCGCCAGAGTGGAAAGCCCATCATATTGATACATCGATGTGGTAAATCCGCCCACGTTGCTCGTCTGAAGTTGTGGACACGTCAAATCCGAGCTTTTTCTTCAGCCCTCCCGAGATCATGCCTCTGGCGGAATGTGCAGCCCAACCCGTCGCCTCGACGATTTCGTTGATCGAGGCGCCCTCGGGCCGCTGCAGAAGCGCGATGATCTTAGCCTGCTTGGTACCAGCGCGGATGGCAATGGGCTTTGGGGTGGCAAGAGCAGTTGGTGTTTCGGTCTCATTCTGCGGCGTAGCGACCAGCTCAAGCTTCGCTTTGTGCAGATTGGTCATGGTCGCTGCAACGACCGGCTCGATCCCAATGGCCAAGAGCCCGGCCTCGGTGACCACCAACGTGGTGCCGTGGCCATCGCCCGTCTCGCGCCAAAGGGGTTCGCCGCGCCGCAGGTTGGCATCGACCTCCTGCAACCAGCCGTGCTCGATCATCTTCGAAACAGCCATCTTGGCTGCCGCCCCAGCCAGCCCTTTAGGCAGCGGTAGAGCGATGCTTTCGGGGCGCTGGGCCCCGGCGCTGAGGATAATGGTCTGGGTGTCGGTGAGTTTGGGCATTGTCGCCTCCTGTCGTGATCGGGAAAAAGGGGTCTGTGTCAGTCACGCCCGGCCATGCTTGCGGCCACGGCGAAATGCTGCACCCAGCCGGTCAGGTAGGGCAGCCCTGCAGGGATGCCCTCGTCGCGCTCGGTCTGGCGCGAGATGCGCCAGTCCTGCCAGCGGCGGATCGCGGAGGTGATGGCGGGCTCAAGCGCAATGGTGCAGCCGGTCATGTTGCCGACCACATCGTCGGCGAATTGGCGGCCCATGCGACTGTCAAGGAAATCGCGGATGCCGATCATCTCGTCTTCGCTGTCGGCGCGGGTCGCTTCGGCGATCAGGCGCGAGGCCAGCGCCCAGACGTCGGCGCTTCGGCGGTCGCGCTGTGGGCAGACGGTCAGGGTGCGGAAGAAGCCGAAATCCTCGTTGCGGCTGGGCAGGATGGGGTGCGTCATGGCGGGGGTCCTATTGGTGGTATGGGTGCGTTTCAGATCAGTCCGAGCTGCTGCAGAACCGGCACGACATCGGCCAGTTCAACGGTCAGGCAGTCGATCCCGATCCGGCCCGCCATCTCGAAGACCTCGGCGTTCAGGCTCCGGTCGTTGAGGTGGCCCTGCAGCGCGGCGGTGGTCATGGCCTGCACAAAGCGGGCGCGGTCGATGAAGATGCGGGTCGTGTCGGAGGGGATGGCGATGGTCATGGTCTTGTCCTCCTTCAGCGCTTCGCGGCGGCAGCAAAGCCCGCAGCGTAGGCGTCTTCCAGGGCGGCGCGGATCGCCCAGACCGCCACATCGTGGAAATCCAGACGGTCGCTGTTCTGGGTCTCAAGCGTCTCAACGCCGTGGAAATGCTTGGCTGCGATCTCCAGCAGCAGGGCGTCGCTGGGGGCTTTTGCGGGGGCGGTCATGGTGGTCATGGCGGTGTCATCCTTGGCTGAGTTGCATCGTTTTCCTGCAGCCAGAATCGCTCTACGCGGGAGTGTAATCAACTGAATAAGCGGATTATTTCCGTTTAATTCCAATATCTTGAGGTATATTCAATCGCCATGGAAGGTATGTCCGAGCGGGAGTATTCCGCCCATTCCGGCCTCTCGCGCGGGGCGATCCAGAAGGCGCGCAAGGCCAGTCGGCTGGTGGTTTACAGCGATGGGTCGATCAACGCCGCTGCGTCCGATGCGCGGCGTGGCGAGATGACCGATCCAGACCAGCAGCGGCGCAGCACCGGCGGCGACAGCGGGTTCAGCGGCCCGGCTGACAGCTCGTCCTACCTGAAGGCACGCACCGCGCTGACGGTTTACCAGGCGCAGGACAAGCAGCTGGGCATCCAGAAGAAGAAGGGCACGCTGGTCGACCGGGCCCGGGCGGAAGCGCTGGTGTTCCGGTTGGCCCGACAGGAACGCGATACTTGGGTGACCTGGCCATCCCGGGTGGCCGCGTTGATGGCGGCAGAAGTGGCAGCGGAGGTGGAAAAACAAACCGGCAAGCCGGTGATCATCGAGGCCGCGATCCTGCAGAGGGTGTTGGAAGCCCATGTCAGACAGCACCTCGACGCCCTCGCTGATCTCAGGGTCAGCCTCGGATAGCGATGACCTGACCGGAGACCAGCTGACAGACGGGCTCGACCTCGAATTTGACGGGGCCGAGGACATCCTGCGCAGCTGGCGCAAGGGCATGCGTCCCGATCCGGACCTGACGGTATCTGAATGGGCGGATCAACACCGCTGGCTGTCGTCTCGTGGTGCGGCCGAACCGGGGCGCTATCGCACGGCGCGTGCGCCCTACCTGCGCGAGATCATGGACGCGCTGTCGCCCCGCCACCCAGCGCAACGCGTCACCTTCATGAAAGCAGCACAGGTCGGGGCCACCGAGGCTGGCAACAACTGGATCGGCTTTGTCATCCATCACGCGCCGGGGCCGATGATGGCGGTGCTGCCATCGCTGGAACTCGCCAAGCGCACCTCGCGGGGCCGTCTTGATCCCCTGATTTCTGACTCCCCTGCGCTGCGCGAGCGGGTTAATCCGGCACGGTCGCGCGACGCGGGCAATTCGATGCTGTCAAAGGAATTCCCCGGCGGCATCCTGGTGCTGACCGGTGCCAACAGCGCCACCGGCCTGCGGTCTATGCCTGCGCGGTACATCTTTCTGGACGAGGTCGACGCTTATCCGGCCTCAGCCGATGAAGAGGGCGACCCGGTCACACTAGCCGAGGCGCGGACCACCACCTTCTCGCACCGGCGCAAGGTCTTCATGGTCTCGACCCCGACGATCCGGGGATTGTCCCGCATTGAACGGGAGTTTGATGCCAGCGATCAGCGCCGGTATTTCGTGCCCTGCCCGCATTGTGGCCAGATGCAATGGCTGCAGTTTGAACGGCTGCGCTGGGACAAGGGGCGGCCTGACACCGCCGCCTACCACTGCGAGGGCTGTGAAAAGCCCATCGCCGAGCATCACAAGACCCAAATGCTGGAGCGGGGCGAATGGCGCGCGACGGCGGTGTCCGCCGATCCTCACTCGATCGGCTTCCACCTCTCAGCGCTTTATTCGCCGCTGGGCTGGAAAAGCTGGCAGCAGATCGCCCGCGAATGGCTGGCGGCCCAAGGCTCCGAGGAAATGCTGCGCGCGGCCCGCAACACGCTCTTGGGCGAAACTTGGGTCGAAAGCGGCGATGCGCCCGAGTGGCAGCGGCTGGCGGAACGGCGCGAAGCCTATGGTGGGGTGCAAATCCCGGTCGGCGGGTTGTTCCTGACGGCTGGCGTCGATGTGCAGAAGGATCGTATCGAGGTCGACGTCTGGGCCTGGGGTCGCGGGCTGGAAAGCTGGCTCGTGGATCATATCGTCATTGCTGGCGGCCCCGACGATCCGAACTGCTGGGACAAGCTGACCGCGCTGCTCGGTCGAACTTGGGCCTGCGCCAATGGCGCGGTGATGGTGATCGGCAAGCTGGCCATCGACACCGGCTATGAAGCCCCGGCGGTCTATGCATGGGCGCGGAAACAGGGGTTCGACCAGGTGGCCCCGATCAAGGGTCTGGAAGGCTTCAACCGCGCCACGCCGGTGTCGGGCCCGACGTTTGTCGACGCCACTATCGGCGGCAAACGTCTGCGGCGCGGGGCACGGCTCTGGTCGGTGGCCACCGCCACCTTCAAGACCGAAACCTATCGCTTCCTGCGGCTGGAACGCCCTTCGGACGAGGACCGTGCGCTGGGCGTACTCGACGCGCCCGGTACTGTGCATCTGCCTGACTGGATCGACACCGAATGGCTGAAGCAGCTGGTGGCGGAACAGCTGGTCACGGTGCGCAACAAGCGCGGCTATGCCCACCCCGAATGGCAGAAGATGCGCGAGCGTAACGAGGCGCTGGACGCCCGCGTCTATGCGCGGGCGGCGGCGTGGATCATGGGCGCGGATCGCTGGGATGAGGCGACCTGGCGACGGCTCGAGGCGCAGGCCGGGGTGGAAACCCGACCGGCGCCCCCGCCTGCCATCGCGACTGAACTTGCAACGCCCACTCCGCCCAAGGCCGGAACACCCACCACGCCACGGCGCAAACGCCGGACCTACACACCGAACTTCATGAGGGACTGAAATGGATCTGGAACGGATGCGCGCCCTGCTGGCCGCACTTCAGGAGGCGCGTTACGCGGGCGTCCGCTCGGTCAGCTATGACGGCAAATCGATCAACTATGGCTCGGACGCGGAACTCGCGAATGCCATTTCCGATCTGGAAACCCGGATCGCCACGGCCACATCCGGCACGCCACGTCGCCGCCGCTGGGGCACTGTCGCGTCAAAGGGCCTGTGATCCATGGCGTTTGAAGCGTTCCGTCAGCGCATCGGCAGCATCATCGGCGGGTTTGACGCGGCACAGGCCCATCGGCGGCTGCGCGGGTTCCGTGCATCCCGCGCACATGTGAACACGCTGATCGCCGCCTCGGGCGACACCATCACCGCCCGTGCGCGCTGGCTGGTGCGCAACAACGGCTATGCGGCGAATGCAGTGGAGAGTTTCGCCAGCAATGTGGTGGGCGATGGCATCAAGCCCTCGTCGACCATCGACGATGCCGCCAAGAAGGAGGAATTGCAGGCGCTGTGGCTGGCCTGGACTGATGATGCTGATGCCGAAGGCTTGACGGATTTCTACGGGTTGCAGCGCCGAGCAGCGCGTGAGGTGTTTCTGTCCGGCGAAGTCTTCATCCGCATCCGTCCGCGTCGCGTTGAGGACGGCCTAACCGTGCCGCTGCAATTGCAGATGCTTCCTGCTGAAATGCTGCCGCTCGACATGAACCGGACCCTGCCAGGCGCGGGGCTGATCCGGCAGGGCATCGAGTTCGACGGCATCGGCCGCCGTGTCGCCTATCACTTCCTGCGCCGCCACCCGGGCGATCTGACAGATCCCGGCCTCGCGGGCGAAACTGTCCGAGTATTGGCTGGCGATGTGATACATGTGCTTGACCCAGTCGAGGCTGGCCAGCTGCGCGGCGTGTCGCGCTTTGCCGCCGCCATCGTCAAGCTGTTCACCCTGGACCTTTATGACGATGCCGAGCTGGAGCGCAAAAAGATCGCGGCGATGTTCGCGATGTTCATCACCTCGCCCGCCCCGGAAACCCCGCTGGAACCGACCGAGGAGGATCTGGAGGTCGAACCCGGACAGGTGGTGCGGTTGGATCCGGGTGAGGATGTGTCCACGCCGGCAACCCCGGATTCCGGCGGCACTTACGAGCCTTTCCAATACCGCACCCTGCTGCAAATCGC
>CAIXBE010000427.1 GCA_903917595.1 uncultured Rhodobacterales bacterium | reverse complement strand
GAAGCAATCAACGGGCAAAAGATGGACACCTATCACCGCTGGATGGAGGTCGTGGTGCCCGCCAGCCTGATCGGCCTGCCCGCCCTGTCGGTGCCCGTCGGGTTTTCGCCCGAAGGCCTGCCCTCCGGCATGCAGATCATCGGGCGGTCAGGCGATGATGCCGGGGTGCTGGCCATCGGTCAGGCCTATCACCGCGCAACCGAATGGCCACAACGCCAGCCGCCTCTGGTCGCGGGCACGGTTTCGCGCTAGGCCTGCCGGACAGGAGGCGACATGCGCGCAGTGGTCATCGGCGCCGGGTCCATCGGACGGCGGCATCACGACAATCTTCGGGCCCTTGGGGCCGCGTCGCGCCTGGTATCCTGGCGCGAAGACGGGCTTCACGGTGCCCTCGCAGCACTTGACGGGGCCGAAGCGGTCGTGGTGGCCACGGCGACCGATGTCCGGTTGCCGCTGATCGAGGCCGCGGCCGAACGGGGCCTGCCGCTTTACATCGAAAAGCCGCTCGCCTTCCGCCCCGATGAGGTGGAGGCCATCGCCGAACTGGCAGCACCCGTCGCCCAACGCTCGGTGCTGGGCTACATGATGCGCTACCATCCGGCGGTGCGCGCGCTGGCTGCTTCGGACCTGTCGGATACCTTCCAGTTCGCTCTGACCATCGGCCATGACGTGACCCAGTGGCGGCAGGATTGGCGGTTTTCCGAAAGCTATGCGGCCCGTGCCGATGGCGGCGGCGTGCTTTTGGATCTGTGCCACGAGCTTGATCTGGCGGCTTGCCTGTTTCCGGGACTGGCAGTGACGCGGGTCGAAAGCCACGGCCATGCGGGGTTTCCGGGGGTGGATTTCGCCAGCCGGATTTCCCTGCGAGGGAACGGTGTGACGGGCGATGTCTCGATGGATTACCTGACACCCCGGCTGCACCGCCGCGCAGCCCTGCGCGGGCACGAGCGGATGCATGATTTCGACTTTGCGGCGCAGACTTATCGGGTGACCGATGCCACAGGCCCGCTGGACCTGAACCTGCCGCTTGAACGCAACGCCATGTTTCTGGACGCGATGCGCGACTTTCTGGCGCTGGCTTCGGGGGCTCAGACCTCGGGCAATCCGCTTATGCCCCGGCTTGACCTTTGCCTGCCTTCGGCCCGGCTGGTGGCGCAGGCCTGGGCCGCGCGGGAGTTTATCGGCGACATCACGAAGGAGATCCCATGATCCTTGGCCACATCGGTGCCCGGAAGGGCTCCAAAGGCGTGCCGCGCAAGAATTTCCGGATGATCGAAGGCAAGCCCCTGATCGACTGGTCGCTGGACCAGTTGCTGGCCCATCCGATGGTGGATGCGGTCGTGGTCTCGACCGACGACCAGGAAATCTATGACCATGCGGTGGCCAAGGGCTGCCTGAAGATCGGGTTGCGCCCCGACCATCTGGCGACCGATAGCGCCGGAAAATGGGGCGTCTGGCAGCATGCTCTGGAAGCCTCCGAAGCGCTGACCGGCCCGGTCAACGCCTTCCTGGACCTTGACTGCACCTCGCCCCTGCGCCTGCCGGAAGACATCACCGCAGCTTTGGACCTGTTCCGGATCGAACTCCCCGACATGGTGATGAGCTGCTGCGAGGCGCGAAAGAACCCCTATTTCAACCTGGTAGAGCCGGACGCGACGGGCGCGCTGCATGTCTCGAAACCCTTGCCCGGCGGGGTGGTTGCCCGCCAACAGGCGCCCACGGTTTATGAGCACGCGGCCTCGACCTATGTCGTCTCGCCCGCCTATCTGAAACGCTCGAAGGGGCTGTGGGAGGGGCGGGTAATCCCCTACCTCATGCCACCCGAACGCTGCGTCGACATCGACACGCCCTTCGATTTCCGTCTTGTCGAAATTCTGATGCAGGAGGCCCAGAGTCTGGGAAATCATCATGGTTGAGCAACTCAAGGGCCGCACGGTCTTCATCACCGGGTCGGGAGGCGTCCTCGGCTCGACCTATGTCCGCCGAATGCTGGCCGAAGGTGCGCGGGTGATTGCATCCGACCTGCCAGGAAACCGCGCGGATGCGCTGGTCGAGACCCATGGGGCGAACCCGGCCTTTCGGTTTTATCCGCTGGATGTCGCCAGTGAAGACGAGGTCGAAGGCATTTTCCAGCGCATCCTGAAGGACGGCTGGGAACCGAATGTGGTCCTGAACAACGCGGCCATCACGGGTGAGCTCTTGATGGGCGCTGGCCAACCCTTCCCGGATTTCGCGGACCTCAAGGTCAGCGACTGGGAGCGGACGATGCGCACCAACCTGACCGGGCCTTTCATGGTTGCCCGGCAGATGGACCGGGACATCGTCGGGAAATGGCCCTGCACGCTGATCAATGTGGCCTCGATGTATGCCCTGAACGGCGCGCATCACCGGATTTACGAGGGGATGCCGTTCAAGAACTTCTCGGCCTATGGGGTGACCAAAGCGGGGATCCACGGACTGACGGTCTGGCTGGCCGGCTACTGGGCACCGCGCGGAGCCACGGTGAACACGATCGCTCCGGGGGCGGTTTTCAACGGGCATTCCGAGGAATTCCAGCGCCGGGTGGGCGAGTTGATCATGCTGGACCGGATGGCAAAGCCGGACGAGATCGCGGATGCAATGCTGTTCCTGGCCTCGGCTCAGTCGGGGTACATGACCGGGCAGATGGTCAATGTGGATGGCGGGTTCAGCGGCTGGTAATGGCCTTATCCAGCGCCGCAAGCGTGCGGTTCG
>CAIXBE010000426.1 GCA_903917595.1 uncultured Rhodobacterales bacterium | reverse complement strand
GGTTGCGGTCTCAACTTTCAAAGCGGAGACCTACCGCCACCTTGGTTTGCCACGCCCGACCAAGGAGGAACTGGCCGAGGGGGTGCAGTTTCCGCCCGGCACGGTGCATCTGCCCGATTGGGTGGACAGCGAATGGCTGAAACAGCTGGTGGCCGAGGAACTGGTCACCGTGCGCACCAAGCGCGGCTTTGCCCGGCTGGAATGGCAGAAACTGCGCGAGCGCAACGAGGCGCTGGACTGCCGGGTCTACGCCCGCGCCGCCGCCTGGATCGTCGGGGCCGACCGCTGGTCCGAGGCGCGCTGGGTCGATCTGGAAGCTCAGGTGGCGGGGGATGGTGAGGATGCCGGGAGTCATGACAAGGTCGCCGCCGGATCCATTCGTGCGGTGCGCAGTTCCGTGCGGCGCAGGTCGGTGGCGTCGAATTACATGCGGTGATCGGCCAGGGCTTGGGGCTTCATTGCAGGCAGCATTTCTTGTACTTCCTGCCACTGCCGCAAGGACAGGGGTCGTTACGGCCCACCGGTGGTGCAGGGTTCTTGAAGAACTCGGTCCAGGGAGCCACGCGCAGATCGTTGCTGACCTTGCGCGCCTTCTGCTGCTCGAAGAATGCATCTGTGTAGCAGTGCCATTTCGACAGTTCGGCGATGGAATCGGCGATCGGGCCTTTTTCGTAGCGGGGGTTGCCCGGGACGGCATTCGCATCACGGGTGGCGTGCAGGTCTTCGAGAAAATGCGAGAAGTCGCAGTAATCCTTGGGGATCACGCCCTTATCGAACAGCTCGCGAACCGCTTCGGTCATGTCCTCAAGCCCAAGATCAGAAATTGCCTCAGTCCACCCCAAGAGCACATCTGTGGGTGACTTGAGATTGCGCGCCCGGAAGGTTCGGATGAACTCCTCGATCGTGGGGCGCTGGTCAGGATGAAGGTCCGCGATCACGACTAAGGCGCTCATGAGCGAGCTGCGCGCAAAATCATCGGCGCGCAGGTCAAGAATGGCATCAAACAAAGGTTGCAGATCGCCGTCGAAGGTACCAGCGATGACGCGAAAGCTGACTTCCGTCACCGCATCGCCAAGGGTCTGATCGAGGATTCTGGTCGGGCGGCGCAGCAGGTGAAGCAATGGGCGATAGGCATGTGTGACCTGCCATTCGCCCAGCAGATAAAAGACCGGAATGAGTGCGACCAGATCAGCATCGCGCATGGACGGCACCTGTTGGCGTCCGAGCCGTTCAACCAGTTCGACGAAAATCGGTGTCATTTCTTCACGTCGCTCGCCTGCGGCGGCCATGGCAGCTTTTGGGAAAATGTCGTTCCGCGCGAGATCGCGCATTATTTCGGTTGGGGTCATCGCTTCGCTTTCAACCAGCAGGCCATCGACCTTGTGAACCAAACAGTCTTGCAAGGTCAATCACACATGCCCACACCAGCAGAACTGAAGACCCGTCGCGAGGCGCTGGCGGCGTCACGCTCGAGCGGTGTGGCGCGGGTCAGCTATGACGGCAAGACCGTGGACTACCGCAGCCTTGCCGAGATCGACCGGGCCATCGAGGTGCTGGACCGTGACATCGCGAATGCCGAAGGGCGAAAGATCATCCGGCAGGTGCGCGTGATCACCACCAAGGGACTGTAACGCATGGGCTGGCTTGATGCCTTTCGCCGCCGGGGCACCGGCGGCCCTGTCGCTGTGCGCGCGCGGCTGGAAGGGGCGATGTCGCAGCGCCGGTTGCGGGGCTGGCAGCCACCGTTGGAGAACATCAACTCGCTCATCGCTTCGGGCGGGCCACGTCTGCTGGCAAGGTCACGCGAGTTGGTGGTGACCAATGGTTATGCCGCCAATGCCTGCGAGGCCTTTGCCTCGAACCTGGTGGGCGACGGCATCAAGCCTTCGTCGCTGATCGAGGATCCGGCCCTGCGGGATCAGGTGCAGCGGCTCTGGTTGGCCTGGACCGATGAGGCCGATGCTGATGGGCTGACCGATTTCTACGGCCTGCAGGCCATGGTGGCGCGCGAGATGTTCGTCGCGGGCGAGTGCTTCGTGCGGCTGCGCACGCGCCGGGCCGAGGATGGGCTGCTGGTGCCGATCCAGTTGCAACTGCTGCAATCCGAGATGTTGCCGTTCGAGAAGACCGAGGCAGCGGCCAGCGGCAACCGCATCCGCTGCGGCATCGAGTTCGACCTGATCGGGCGGCGGGTGGCCTATCACTTTCGCCGCCGCCATCCCGGCGACAGCACCGATCAGCGCATCGCGGCCCCAGACACTGTGCGCGTTCTGGCCGAGAATGTGCTGCACATCTACCGCCCC
>CAIXBE010000425.1 GCA_903917595.1 uncultured Rhodobacterales bacterium | reverse complement strand
CTGCTTGTTCGACAGGATGTCCTGTAGCGAAAGCACATTGCCCGACAGCTTTTCGATATTTGCCTGCGCCTTGTCGATGGTTTCCAGCCGCTGGTGCAGGTCACCCAAGGATCGCGCGGTGCGGGTCGAGGTGCCGTGCAGCGCCTCGGTCATGTTGCGTTGCACTTCGCTCAGGCGGTTTTCCATCACCTGCAGCATCGCGGTCTGGCTGACGGCCTGTGCTTCGGAGACATGGTGCAGACCGCCTGCCAGCCGCTCCTGCCCGTCGCCCAGAAGCTGGACGCGCGACGACAGCCACGACACCTCACGCAGCAAGGGTTCGGCGGTCGAGGCGGACCGGCCAGCAGCGCGCAGGATCAGGACAAGGAACAGCAAAAGCCCAAGGGCAAGGCCGCCAAGGATCAGCGCCTCGGGGTCGTTCCAGCGGAAGGTCTGGCCAAAAAGCGTGATCATCGGCGGCCGAACAGGCGTTCGATGTCGATGAGCGACAGTTCGACATAGGTCGGGCGGCCATGGTTGCACTGGCCTGAAAGCGGCGTCGCCTCCATCTCACGCAACAGGGCGTTCATCTCTTCGGGGCGCATCTGACGGCCGGAGCGGACCGAGCCGTGGCAGGCCATGCGCGACAGGATGGCGTCGATCTTGGCCTGCACCAGCTGGCTGTCACCGGACTCGGTGAGTTCATCGAGGATGTCGCGCAACAGGGCCTCGCCGTTGACCTGACCAAGGACGGCAGGGGTTTCGCGGATGGCGATGGCATTGCCGCCGAAGGGTTCCAGCCCCAGGCCGATCTTTGCAAGGGCGGGGGCCGCGTCCAGCAGGCGGGCGGCATCGGTCGGGGAAAGCTCGACGATTTCCGGGATCAGCAGGGCCTGCGCGCGGATGCCGGTTTCCGCCATTTGGCGTTTCAGGCGTTCGTAGACCAGCCGTTCGTGGGCGGCGTGCTGGTCTACGATGACGATGCCATTGGCAGTTTGCGCGACGATGTAGTTTTCGTGCAGTTGCGCGCGGGCGGCGCCAAGGGGGTGCGCTTGGGCCCCCTCGTCGATGGTCTTCGACCACTCCTCGGTGGGGAAGGGCATGGCCTGAGGAGCCTCGGCAAAGCCCTGCGGGGACTGGAAGGCAAAGCCGCGCGACAGGCTTTGCGGGCTGGGCCGGTCCATCTGGTAGACCGGACGCATGGCCTGAAGCGTTGCCGCACCGACGGTCGAGGATGCCCGGTGCCCCGCCCCGGTCAGCGCCGATTTCAGGGCGGTGATGATCAGGCTGCGGGCGGCGTCGGGTTCGCGGAACCGCACCTCGGCCTTGGCGGGGTGGACGTTCACGTCAACCCGCTGCGGATCGGCGATCAGGTTCAGGACTGCCGCCGGATGCCGGTCGCGCGAGAGGACATCGAAATAGGCGGCCCGGAGCGCACCAAACAGCATGCGGTCCAGCACGGGACGGCCGTTGACGAACAGGTATTGCTGCGACGACGACCCCCGCGAATAGGTCGGCAGGGCCGCATAGCCCTGCAGGCGCAAGCCGTCGCGTTCGGCATCAATCCGAAGGGCGTTTTCGGTGAAATCGCGCCCGATGACGCTGGCAAGGCGGCTTTGCAGCGCGTCGAAAAGATCGCCCGACTGCGGGTCGGCGCGAAAAAGAATGCGGGTCTCGCCGCCCGTGGTGTCGCGCAGGGTGAAACCGACCTGCGGTTCGGCCATGGACAGACGGCGGACGACTTCGGTCACCGCCTGCAGTTCCGCGCGGTCCGAGCGCAGGAATTTCAGCCGTGCGGGTGTCGCAAAGAACAGGTCGCGCAGGTCGACCACCGTGCCCCGGGTCAGGGCGGCGGGGCGGGGTTTGGAAATCTGACTGCCCTCGCAGGTGATCTGCGCCGCTGAATGGCCGTCGGCGCGCGAGGTGATCGACAAGCGACCAACGGCGCCAAGCGAGGGCAGCGCCTCACCGCGAAAGCCGAAGCTGCGGATGTCCAAGAGGTCGGAGCCGTCAATCTTGGAGGTCGCGTGGCGCGACAGGGCCAGCGGCAAATCGTCGGGCGTCATGCCGCAGCCGTCGTCCGTCACCCGGATCAGGGTCTTGCCACCGTCCGCGATGTCGATCTGAATCCGGCCCGCCCCGGCATCCAGCGCGTTCTCGACCAGTTCCTTGACGGCCGAGGCTGGACGTTCGACCACCTCACCCGCCGCAATGCGGTTGATCGCGGCTTCATCCAGTTGCCGGATGACCGGGCGGCCGTCAGTGCCCGCTATCTTGGGGATGTGAAGCGTCATGCCCCCATCTGTAGCAGGGGTGCCTGAGTCGGGGAAGAACGAAACGGGATTATGCAGGATCGGACTTGCGGTTTGCATCTGATGCGCCATATCGGGCTGAAACATGGGGGGACGATGCAAGATATTCTGTCGCTGGCCGGGGCCAATCTTCTGACGCCGATGATCCTGTGCTTTGCGCTGGGGTTGTTCGCGGCCTTGGCACGCAGCGAGCTTACGATCCCGGAGGCGGTGGCCAAGGGGATGTCGATCTACCTTCTGTTCGCGATCGGCTTCAAGGGCGGGGTCGCGGTGGCCGACCACGGGCTTGACGGGCGGCTGGTGGCGGCGCTGCTGGCAGGGGTCGTGCTGTCTTTTGTGATTCCGTTCGTGGCCTTCGCGGGCCTTAAATTCATGACCCGGTTGTCCGCAACAGATGCAGCTGCGGTTGCGGCACATTACGGGTCAATCTCGATTGTGACCTTTGTCACCGGATCGTCGGTTCTGCAGTCGGCGGGCATCGAGGCCGAGGGCTACATGGTGGCCGTTGCCGCGGCGATGGAGGCCCCCGCGATCATCTCGGCGCTTTACCTTGCCTCGCGCACAGGCGGGCGGGCGGAGAAGATGGATGCCGATCTTTGGCGCGAGATTTTGCTGAACGGCTCGATCGTGCTTCTGGTGGGCGCCTTCCTGATCGGGATGATCACCGGCCAGCCGGGGATGGCGCGGATCGAGGCGTTTATCGTCGCACCCTTCCAGGGGGTGCTGTGCCTGTTCCTTTTGGACATGGGGCTGGTCGCCGGGCGGGGGATGCGCGCCTCGAAAGGGGTTCTGACCGCCGGGGTGCTGGCCTTTGGCCTCTTGATGCCGGTGGTCGGGGCGGGCTTTGGACTGGCGGCCGGGCTGATGTTGGGGCTTTCGACCGGAGGTGTGGCGCTGATGATGGTGCTGACGGGGTCGGCCAGTTACATCGCGGTACCGGCGGCGATGCGGGTGGCTTTGCCGGATGCGAACCCGTCGGTCTATCTGACGCTGTCGCTAGGGGTGACGTTCCCGTTCAATCTGGTTGTGGGTATTCCGGCCTGGGTGGCCGTGGCGCAGGCCGTGGGGGGCTGAAACATGCAGATGCACAAGGCAAAGCGGGTCGAGATCATCATCGAGGCCCCGATGGAGCGGCGGCTGACCCAGGCGCTGGAAAAGGCGGGGGTCACCGGGTTTACCGTGCTGCCGGTCCTGGGCGGATCAGGTCGGTCTGGCCATTGGACGCGTGAGGGACAGGTGGGTCGCAGCGGCATGGTGGCCGTCGTCTGCCTGATCCGGCCCGAGCGTCTGGACGCGCTGCTGGAGGCGGCTTTCACTGTTGTTGACCGGCACATCGGGGTGATCGGCGTCACAGATGCCGAGGTGTTGCGGGCCGAACGATTTTAAGGCGGAGCCGCCTCGCTTTCTGGCTTTGTCCTGCGCCGGCCTAAAGGCCGACCGGTTGGCCAACAATCACGAAATGCAACGCCTCGGGAAGGAAGATGCGCGCGGCGACGCGTTTGGTGTCTTCCAGCGTCACCCCCTCGATCATGGCGTTGCGGGTGACGGCATAGTCGATCGGCAGGCCTTCCATCTGCATGCCGACAAGGATGCTGGCGATCGACCCGTTACCGTCAAAGCGCAGCGGATAGGACCCGGTCAGATAGGTCTTGGTGGTCGCCAGTTCTTCTTCTGTGATCCCTTCGGTCGCGATCCGGGCCCATTCGGCGCGCAGGACGGTGACAGCCTCGGCCACCTTGTCATTCGAGGCCGAAAACTGGCCCAGCACCATCTCGCTGTGGTCCAGCGTCGCCAGATAAGTGCCGATGCCATAGGTCAGGCCGCGCGCCTCGCGGATTTCGGACATGAGGCGGGCGGTAAAGCGGCCACCACCCATGACTTCGTTCAGGATAAAGGCGGCGAAGAAATCCGGGTCGTCGCGGGCAATGCCTGCATGACCGAACAGGACGGTGGACTGCGGGGTCGGAAAGTCGATGACGGTGACGCCCGGGGCCAGCAGCCAGTCGGCGCGGGCGGGCATCGGGGCACCGGTGGCGGGCAGATCGCCCAAAAGCGTGTCCAGAAGGGTGCCAAGTTCGGCTGCGGTGATGTCACCAGCGGCGGCAACATAGATCCGGTCGCGGGCAAGGGCCCCTTTGTGCGCCGCGAGAATGTCGTCACGGGTCAAGGCGGTAACTGTAGCGGTCGTGCCATCCCCGGATGAGCCATAGGGGTGGTCGCCAAAGGCAAGGGCGTTGAAGGCCTCGGACGCGAGCGTGTCGGGGTCCTTTTCATTCGACCGCAAGTTGGACAGCACCTGTTCGCGGACCCGGTCGACGGCGTCTTGATCAAAGCGCGGGCTGATCAGGGCCTGACGCAAAAGCTCCATCGCCTGATCGCGGTTTTCGGTCAGGAAGCGCGCCGACACACTGACGGAATCGTCATAAGATCCAAAGCTGAGGTCGGCGGCAAGGCTGTCGCGGGCTTCGGCGAAGGCAAGGCTGTCCATCTCGCCCGCACCTTCTTCGATCAGGGCGGTCATCAGGTTGACGGCCCCGCGCTTGTCCGGGGCATCCAGCGAGGTGCCACCGCGAAACTGGATTTCCAGCGCGGTAAAGGGGATATTGTGATCCTCGACCAGCCAGGCGGTGATGCCTCCGGGAGAGGTCACTTCCTGAATATTGATCTCGGCCTGGGCAGGAAGCGCAAGGGCGACCATAAAGGCAAACAGCGGGCGGATCATGCGGATCATTCTGAGGCCTCTCCTTCCGCGACGGGGCGGGTCAGCCAGCCGGTCACGGCATTCTTGCGGTCGAAAACTTTGGTGGCTGCGGCCATCACATCTGCCTCAGTCACGGCAGACAGGGCGGCATCCCAGCTTTCGATATCTTCGATGGACAGCCCGACGCTGAGCCCCTCGCCGTACCGGCGGGCCAGCGCGTTGACGTCGTCGCGGGCATAGATGTCACCGGCGCGGATCTGCATGCGGATGCGTTCCAGTGCGGCAGGGTCGGGGCCGGTTTTCAGGAAGTCGGCGACGACCTGATCCATCGCGGCCTCGGCAGTTTCAAGAGTGACATCGGCGGCCGGCACCAGAATTAGCCCGAAAGTCGCATCGTCAATGCCGGTACCATCGTAAAAGGCCGAACTGTAGACCGCAATCTGGCTATCAAACTGCAGCGCGCGGGCAAGAACCGAGGTCTGGCCGCTGCCGCCAAGAAGCTCAGCCAGAACGGTCAGTGCGGCGGCCTCGGCCTGATTGCCGGGGTCACGTTCAGGGGCAAGGTAGGTGCGGAATACGTAGGGTTCGGACACGCGTTCGTCGGCCAGCGTGATCCGCCGTTCCGCCAGTTGCGGCGGTTCCTGCGAACGCTCACGCGGGGGCAGATCGGCGGTGGGCGCAAGCGGGCCATAGTGCTTTTCGGCAAGAAGCTTCACGTCTTCGGGGAAGACATCACCCGCTATGACCAGCGTGGCATTGTTCGGAGCGTAGAAGCGTTCGTAGTAGGACAGGGCGTCATCGCGCGACAACTGCTCCATCTCGTGGCGCCAGCCGATCACCGGGATGCCGTAGGGATGGTTCATGAACTGGGCGGCGCGCATCTGTTCGGACAAAAGCGAGCCGGGGTCGCTGTCGGTGCGCTGGGCGCGTTCCTCAAGAATGACTTCACGTTCGGTTGCGACATCCTCTTCGGTCAGGCGCAGGTTGCGCATGCGGTTCGCCTCAAGCCCCATCACAAGGTCCAGACGGTCTGCCGCGATGCGCTGGAAATAGGCGGTGTAGTCCCATGAGGTAAAGGCGTTGTCGTCGCCACCCTGCGCTTCGACCATGGCGGAAAATTCGTTGGGGCCGATCTTGTCGGTGCCCTTGAACAACAGGTGTTCCAGGAAATGCGCGATGCCGGAGTGGCCGCGCGGTTCATCCGCGGCGCCGACGCGATACCAGATCATCTGCACCACGACCGGGGCGCGGTGATCCTCGATCACCACGACCTGAAGGCCGTTGTCCAGCGTGAAGCTGGTCACCGGATCAGCGGCGGCAAAGGATGCGGACAGGGCGGCAAAGGCGGCGAACAGGGTCGCAATCGGGCCAGTGCGAATGGGCATGAACTACTCCGGCAATGTTCAGGATAAAGGTGCAGGCAAAGGCTGCGCCGTCAAGGCCGGGGCCGGAGAAACGGGGCCGGGGCACGGGCTTGTTACTCTTCGTCAGGCTTTCGTGGTGGTGCCGACGGGGTTCTGACGCCAAGCGCACGCCAGCGGGCAAGTTCGGCCTGCTGGTCAAGCCGCTGCTTGATATAGGCCTTGTAATAGACGTTCACGTTGAAAAGCTGTTCGAGGATGCGACCTTTGTTGTCGCGGCGCCAGTCCAGGTCTTCATCGGCCAGAGTGGCGCGAATCCCGGCTTCGACGCCAAAGCGCGCCGCATGGCTGTAAAGGGCCGAGTCCCCGCTGGGAACGCCGCCCGCTGCCGAGGGCTTGCCGCCAAGCGCCAGAATCGCGTCGTCCAAGGGCTGCGCATCGGTGCGGTTCGATCCGCTGGGCGTCGGTTCGGGCAATTCTGCCAGACTTTCGGGCATTTCCAGCGGCTTTGGCGGCACGATGGCGAATTCGTCCGGACCCGAACCGCTGCGCAGGTTCATCAGCTGCGGGCCGTCGCCACCCGCGCAGCCGGCAAGCGTCAGCATCGTCGCAATCGCGATGATCGCCTTGCTTGTAACTGCCCGCATTGTCTGCCTCCGCACCCGTCTTTGCCCCGTCTTAGCCTAAAGTGTTCCGGTCGTCACGGGGTCTTTAACGGCGTGAGCGGGTTGGTTTTCCTGCCCTCGGACTGCCGCCGGCAAAGAACACCAGCCCCAAGGCACCGGCAAAGATCGCCACATCGGCTACATTGAAGGCATAGGGGTTCTCGATTCCGCAGCAGGACATGTTCAAGAAGTCCGCCACAGCGCCATAGGCGATGCGGTCGATCACGTTTCCAAGTGCGCCGCCAATCAACAAGCCGCCTGCAAGCTCGGCCTTCCAGTTGCCGCGTTCGGTCCGCATCCACCAGATGACCCAGGCCGAAATCACCAGCGCCACGGCGACCAGAATCCAGCGCATCACATCGGACGAGCCAGAGAAGAGACCGAAGTTCACCCCTCGGTTCCAGGCCATCCGAAACACAAGGAAGGGCGGGAGGACGTCAATCTCGCCCCGCTCCAGCAGATTCATGCCATGGACAACGGCCAGCTTGGAAAGCTGGTCCAGCCCAAAAGTCGCGGCGGCGGTGATCCAGAAGCGCCGCATGTCAGTGCCGGAAATGGCGTTGGCCGGTGAAGACCATGGCCAGGCCACGCGCGTCAGCCGCCGCAATCACCTCGTCGTCGCGCATCGAACCGCCGGGCTGGATGATTGCGGTCGCCCCCGCCTCGGCGACGGCAATCAGGCCGTCCGCGAAGGGAAAGAAGGCATCGGACGCCACGACCGAACCTATGGTCAGGGGCGCGGAAAGGCCAAGCGCCTCGGCCATGTCTATTGCTTTGCGGGCGGCGATGCGGGTGCTGTCGACCCGGCTCATCTGGCCCGCACCCACTCCCACGGTCGCGCCGTCGCGGACATAGACGATCGCGTTCGACTTGACGTGCTTGGCCACGGTCCAGGCGAAAAGAAGGTCGGCGAGTTCCGCAGGCGTCGGCGCGCGCTTGGTCACCACTTTCAGATCGGCAGGAAGGATGTGCCCGGCATCGCGGTCCTGCACCAGAAACCCGCCCGCGACCTGGCGGAAGGCAAGGCCGGGTGATTTGGGGTCGGGCAAAGCCCCGGTGGTCAAGAGCCGCAGGTTCTTTTTCGCCGCAAAGACCGCCTTCGCCCCTTCGGTGGCATCCGGGGCAATGACGACCTCGGTGAAGATCTTGACGATTTCCTCGGCCGTGGCGGTGTCGAGCGTCCGATTCAGGGCCACGATGCCACCGAAAGCCGAAGTCTGGTCGCAGTTGTAGGCTTGAAGATAGGCCTCGACCATCGTGCCCGCCCGGGCCACGCCGCAGGGGTTGGCGTGCTTGATGATCGCGCAGGCGGGGGCGTCGCCGCCAAATTCGGCCACCAGTTCAAAGGCGGCATCGGTGTCGTTGATGTTGTTGTAAGACAGTTCCTTGCCCTGCCATTGCCGCGCCGTCGCCACCCCCGCGCGACGTGAGCCGTCGGTGTAGAACGCCGCGCGCTGGTGCGGGTTTTCGCCATAGCGCAGGGGTTGCGCCAGTTTGCCGGCAAAGCTGCGGTGGCGGGGCGTCGTCTCGCCGATCTGGGCCGCAAGCCAGGTTGCAACGGCGGTGTCGTAGGCCGCGGTTTTGGAATAGGCGGCAAGGGCCAGCTTTTGCCGGAAAGCCAGCGTCGTCGCCCCGTCATGGGCGCGCAACTGGTCGGTCAGCCCGGCATAATCCGCCGGATCGGTGACCACGGTGACAAAGCGGTGGTTCTTCGACGCGGCGCGGATCATCGCTGGGCCGCCGATGTCGATATTTTCGATGCAGGTGGCGGGGTCGGCACCGCGTGCCACGGTTTCCTCGAACGGGTAAAGGTTGACGATCAGCAGGTCGATCGGCTCGATCCCGTGG
>CAIXBE010000424.1 GCA_903917595.1 uncultured Rhodobacterales bacterium | reverse complement strand
ATGACAGCTATCCGGCGCATTCCAGCGGCACGATGAATTCGGCCGCCGTGGCCGAGGTTGCGGGCTGTCTGCCGCTGATCATCCCCTCTGATCCGCGCTTTGTCGGGGTCGAGGACCTGCTGACGCTGTGCGATGGGTTCCTTTTGACCGGCGGGCGGCCGAACGTGCATCCCAGCGAATACGGCGCGGATGAGACTCCGGCGCATGGCGCCTTTGACCGGGGCCGCGATGCGGTAACGCTGCCCCTGATCCGGGCCTGCGTGGACCGGGGTCAGCCCTTCCTTGGCATCTGCCGGGGCTTTCAAGAGGTCAATGTGGCAATGGGCGGCTCGCTTCACCCCGAGATCCGCGATCTGCCGGGGCGGATGAACCACCGCATGCCCCCCGACGGCACCTTGGAGGAGCAGTTCGCCTTGCGCCACCCTGTCAGCTTTGCGCAAGACGGGGTGTTTCACCGGCTGATGGGCGCGGCGGAGGTAATGACCAATTCCCTGCACGGCCAAGGCATTGACCGGCCCGCACCCCGCGTGGTGATCGACGGACGCGCGCCCGATGGCACGCCCGAGGCGATCTATATCGCCGACGCGCCCGGCTTTACCCTGTCGGTGCAATGGCATCCGGAGTGGAACGCGGGCGCCGATCCGGTTTCGCGGCCACTGTTTCACGCCTTCGGGCAGGCGGTGGCAGCCTGGGCGACCTCACGGACGGCGATGGCTGCACGACTGTCGGCGTGACTGGGGTTTGACGGGGGTTGATCGCCGGGAAGTCGGTTGAAACGTCTTGGTTGCATGCTAGCGTCGGCCCTGCGCGATTTCAGCGCAGATCCTTCAGGAATGGAGTTCGGAATGCGTCGTCTGAATCTTTCAGCCGCAATATGGGTTGCGTGCCTGATGGCGGTTCCGGCTTGGGCAGAGGTGAATTGCCAGTCCAAGGCTTTTGCCGAGTTCGTCGAGGATCCCGGTTTTACCTGCACGGAAATGCAAAGTGAGACGGTGACCGGTTTCGCCGATGATCTGGTGCTGCGATCGGTGATCGACGCCAAGGATGCCGGTGCCGCCGAGGCAGAAGCGCAGGTCTTTGCCGCCGTGCAAGAGGCCTTGACCCGGATGGCTGCGCTGGACAGTGGGCAACCGCTGAAACTGGGCGATGTGACAGTGGTCCTGATGCGCGAGGGGGCCAAGAATGATCAGGACCTTGCAAATGCCCCGGTGCTTGGCATGGCGCGGAAACTGGAGGCAGACTGCGTCCTGATCCTTTATCCGGCCCGCCTTGCCAAACAGGGCAGCGACGGGCTTGGCTTTTTGCAATTCACCGCCGCGCATGAATTGTTCCATTGCGTGCAATATGCGACCTGGCCCGCGCTGATGGATGCTTATGCGTCGCACCTCTGGCTGGTCGAGGGCACGGCGGAAACCGTCGCCCACGCGATCTTTCCGAACCCCGGATTTGCCTTTCGCGAAGGCAACAAATTCGCCAACCGTTTTCGCGACACACCCCTGACGCAGCTGACCTATGAAAACCTGGTGTTCTTTTCCTGGGTCTGGGCCGAGGACCCGAAGCTGGTCTTCAAGATCATTGCGGCAATGCCGGTGGGCGGGTCCGAGGCGGCACAGCAAAAGGCGCTGTTGGGGGTCATCCCGGCCGCCGACCTGTCGCGCTTTGTGCGTGATTTCCTGGACAACAAGGTGGTGACTCCGGGCGGTGCCGACCCGATGTTCGGCGAGATCCCGTTGCAGATGACCACCAACATCGGCCTGGCAACCTTTGAGGAAAGCGGCACCAAGGACCTGACGGCCGCCCCCTTCACGATGTTTGCGGTCGATGTCTCGTTCTCGGGTGGGGCGTATGAGATCGACATCAAGGACTCGGGGTCGGTCCTGTCCCAGCACCGCAACCCGGATGGCAGCGACTGGACCACGGGCACGATCGCAGCGGACGGCGATTGCACGACGACGCTCACCCACCGCCTCGCTGGGATGGCGACCGGCGCGGCGAAGGTGCGCGTGACGGCCAAAAAGGATACCAAGGGCCAGGATTGTAAGGCCTGCGCCGCTCAGGCGGTGCGCGACCAGTGCCTGATCGGAACCTGGGTGATCAACAACAGCTTTCAGGGCATGTCGATTGCGCAATATGTCGGGAACGGACGCCCCGTTGGCGCGGTCGTCCTGGGCAAGAACTTCCTGCGGTTGGTCGAAGATGGCACCAGCTACTGGGCCTACCAGAACTTTATCGTTGGCGTGCAGGACAAGGTCGGCGGCTCGCCCATTTCGGGGGCTTTGCTGAACGGCACCATCGATCAGGGCTGGTCCGCCGCGGACGGGCGGTTGAACACCTGCTACGTCCGAAGCGACGCCACGATCAAGTTGGCAGCCGAAGGCGGCAACGTCAGCGACAAGATCAACCTGTCGGACTATGCAACCGCTGATCAGGTCGAAAGCTACGCCTACGAATGCAGCAAGGATGGCACACTGCTTCTGGAGAAAAGCCTTGGCGGCGATTCCTTCCTGATGAAGCTGCGCAAGATCGACTGATCAAAGTGGCCGCAGTTTCAGCTTGGTAATCCGGTTTTCGCGCTTGCCGATCACCTCGAAGCGAAAGCCATGAAAGCTGAAAACCTGACCTTCGTTCGGGATCATCTGCGCCTCGTGGATTACCAGACCGGCGATGGTGTTGGCCTCGTCATCCGGCAGCCGCCAGTCGGTCGCGCGGTTGAGATCGCGGATCGTCATTGCGCCGTCGATCAGATAGCCGCCATCCTCGGCCCGGGTCAGGCCGGAATCCTTGCCCACCACATCGAATTCATCGGTGATCTCGCCGACGATTTCCTCAAGGATGTCTTCCAGCGTGATCAGGCCCTGCAGCGCGCCGTATTCGTCCACCACCAGCGCGAAATGGGTGCGGCGGGCCAGAAACTGGCGCATCTGCTCATCAAGGATTGTGGTGTCAGGGATGAAATAGGGCTTCATCGCCACCTTTTCGATGTCCAGGCCGGCAATCGCCGCGACCGAGCCGTCTTCACCCCGGACCAGCCGGTCCACCTCTCGCAGCAGTTCCTTGGCGTGGACGACGCCAAGGATGTTGTCGTCGCTGCCACGAAAGATCGGCAGGCGGGTATGGGACGAGGCAAGGACGCGGGTGATGATCTCGCCCGGGGGCAGGTCGGCGTCGATCATCTCGATCTGGCGGCGGGGGCGCATGATCTCGTCGACCGTTCGGTGTGACAGGTCCAAAGCGCCCAGAAGCCGGTCGCGGTCGGCCTTTTCGACCGCGCCTTCGGAATGGCCAAGGGCGATGGCCCCGGCGATATCGTCGCGCAGCGCCAGCATCTGCCCCTCGGCATCGGGGCGACGACCCGTCAAGCGGCCGAAAAAGCCCGATATTTCCTGCAGAAGAACGCGCAAATCCTAATCCTTTCGCGCCAGTGGGTGGCGGGTCAGAACCAGATCGGCAAGGTGGTCGTCCAGCACATGGGTGTAAATCTCGGTCGTGGCGATGTCGGCATGACCCAGAAGCGTCTGGATCACCCGCAAGTCCGCGCCATTGGCCAGAAGATGGGTGGCAAAGGCATGGCGCAGCACATGCGGCGTCACCCGGGCCGGAGAGATCCCGGCCAGCACTGCCACATCCTTGACCAGGCTGTGAAAATACTGCCGCGTCAGGTGGCCATCCAGCCCGTCGCCGGGGAAAAGCTGGCGTGAACCGGGCTTGCCCGCCTTGCGCCGCAGATCATCCTCAGTATCGCGGTGGGCCAGCCAGGCCGTCAGTGCTGCACGCGCCGGGGTGGACAGGGGCACCATGCGCTCCTTGTCGCCCTTTCCGCGCACCAGAATCATACGGGGGTCACCGCGTACCGCGGATACCGGCAGGCCGACCAACTCGCTGACCCGCAGACCGGTGGCATAAAGAAGTTCGAACAGCGCGGTATCGCGCAAACGGTCGCCGGGGGCGCGGGCGCGGATGCGGGCGGCATCCATCAGGCGGATAACCTCAGCCTCGGTCAGGATTTTCGGCAGGCCTTTGGCTTTGCCCGGCCCGGTCAGCCGCAAGGCGGGGTTGTCGGACCGCCAGCCTTCGTCAAAGGCAAAGCGGAACAACTGGCGTATCGACGAAAGCCGGCGCGCGCGGGTGGCTTTGGACAGGCCCTGCGCGTCGCAATGGACCAGATAATCCTCTACCGCCGCGCGGTCGGCTTCGGCCAGCGTCACTTTGCGCGCGCCGAGCCACCTGGCAAAATCGACAAGGTCGCGGCCATAGGCCAGCCTTGTATTGCGCGCGGCTCCAAGGTCGGCGGCGCAAGCGTCAAGGAAGGTGGATATCCAGCGGGCGGCCTCGGCGTCGGGCATCGGTCAGCCCCGCCGTTCCAGCAGCATGAGTTCAAGCGCTGTGCGGCGGGCGACATCCTCCAACCCCTGCAAGCGCAAGAACGACAGGCCTTCGGTCACGCCGCGCAGATCGCCCTCGAGCCCGCGCGCTATGTTGTCGATGGCCACCAGCAGCGCCTCACCCGGGCGGGCGGCGTCCAGAAAGGATTGCGCCTCGGTCGACGGGACGGGGGTCTTGAACGCCTCGGCAATGGCGCGACCCAGCGAGTTTGGTGCGACAAGGCTGGTCAGATCGCCCGCCGCAAGTCCGGCCAGAAACACGTCGGTCTGGTCCGCAGAGGGGTGCTGGCGCACGACAAGGTCGCGCGACGGCGACAAAAGCCCGACCTGATACGCGATGGCGGCGGCCTCACCCTCCAGCGGCACCTGACTTAGGGTCTTGCCGAACAGGACCGCAAAGGGCACCTCAAGCTCGGCCTCCTGCATCCGGGCCCAGACCATCGGCAGGGTTTGCGCGATGCGGTCGGTGTCGCCAGAGGCCAGCGCCGCCTCGAACCGCTGGAAGGCATCGACGCGGTCCCAGACCCCACCAGAAGCCGCCGGGTCGCGTTCGGTGTAAAGCCCAAGGATCACATTTGGTGGGATGGTCCCGGCCCGGGTCAGACGCTCGGCCGCCTCGATCTGGGCTTTCCAGCCAGCGCGGGGGCTAAGGTCGGCATAGGAAAACGCGATCGGCAGGGATTCGGTGGGCAAAGGCTCGCCAATCGCCTCATAGATTTTCCAGTCCAACGGCGTGACCGGGGTCGGGGCATGTGGCGGCGGCGCACCGTCAAAAAGGCCAGGGTCAAGAAAGCCCGCCAACAGGCTGGCCTGATCGGCGCTTACCTGACCCAGCGCCTCTGAGGTGTGCAGGGTCAGGGCCGCGGTGTCCCAGTCACCCGAGCGTGCCAGACAAAAGATACGGGCGGGCAAGGTTGGGGCAAGATCCGGCGTTTCGGCCATCTGAACGCAGGCGCGGTCTTCGGCCCCGGTCAAAAGCGCCACGTCAAAGGCGCGGCGAAAGAGATCCGGCGTCCCCGCCCCGGCAGCTTGTATCAAGGCTGCGGCTTGCTCCAACGCGCCAAGTGCCAGCAGTTTGTCGATGCGGACCTGCAACAATTCGCCCCGCCCCCCGGCATCGACCGGGGCCTTGGCCTCGGCCAGAAGGATGGTCAGAAACAACTGGCGCAGCGCAGGCAGATCGCCCGCATGCGAGGCGGTAAGGCGCATCGCGATGTCGCGGGTAAGGCCAGCGCCCCACAGATCGGCGGGCAGGCCGGACACAGCAGGCGCAATCAGCCCCACCGCATCGGGCGAGGGCGCGTCAAGCGAGGTGGTCAGCACCGGGTCGGGAAGCGCGCTGCCTTGCCCTGCCACCGGGGGTTCGTTGATCGCCATCGCAAGGCCGCCGGTATCGCCGCCCGCAGGCGCCGCCACCGACTGCGACAGCCAGTCGATGGCCGACAGTGGACCGTCCGCGGTTTCAGACGCGACCGGCCCGACGCCGATGATCAGGAAAAGCGCCCCCGCCCTAATCGCCCGCATTCAGCACCACGGGCTTGGTCACTTCGGTCTGTGCAGGGGCAAGGTCGCCCACATAGGCATAAACGGACAGGCCAATGAACCCTGCAATCATCAGCAAAATCAGCGCCTTGATGATGCGACCCATGGGGCGGCCCCTTCTTGTGTTCCGGCCTTGCGGTATCTACCGACCGCAGCCTTCAGGTGTCACCGCCAGCGTTACAGCCATTGGCGCGAATTTCGCTTCACATTCTATATAGCATTCCGGAATTCTACGCGCCATTGAAGGGAAGAAGATTTCCCGCAGGCAAGGTTCGGCTTGTGGGGCGCGGTTGGTTGGGGCGGAATGGGTCTGATGTCTGGTCTGGCGAAAACGGTGGTCATGGTCGGGATGATGGGCGCGGGCAAGACTGCCGTCGGCACCGCTGTCGCGCGGCTTTTGGGTGTCGACTTCCGGGATTCTGACGAGGAAATCGTGATGGCCGCCAACCGCTCTATCGCCGAGATTTTCGAACGCGACGGCGAGCCGTTCTTTCGGGCCCGCGAAACCGAGGTCATTGCCCGTCTGCTGCGCGGCACGCCTTGTGTGCTTTCAACCGGCGGTGGTGCCTTTCTGGCCGAGGCGAATCGCAAGCTGATCCATGAGGCCGGGGTGTCGGTCTGGCTGCGCGCCGATCTTGATGTGCTGTGGCACCGGGTCCGCCACAAATCGACCCGCCCCTTGCTGCGCACCCCCGACCCGCGCGAGACGTTACGCGCCCTTTACGACGCGCGCCTGCCACTT
>CAIXBE010000423.1 GCA_903917595.1 uncultured Rhodobacterales bacterium | reverse complement strand
TTACAGTTATTTTACATCGTACGATGCATTTGTGTGACCCCTTGTGCTCCCATGGGTTAACGTGACACAACATAGCTAAAGTAGCAATTGCGCGGCAATCAAATGACCCTCACCGACAAAGCCATCAAGGACGCCAAGCCCAAGGAGACCGTCTATCGTGTACGCGACAGCAACGTGGTCTGCAGGGGCTTTGGGGTGACGATCGCTCCGAAGGGCACCAAGACTTTCTTTTTGTCCTACACCTCGCCAGAGGACGGCAAACGCAAGCAGGTGGCCTTGGGGTCCTATCCCAAGGTGAGCCTGAAGGAGGGCCGTCTGAAGGCCGCCGAAATGCGCGCGCTGGTGGATGCGGGTAAGGACCCTGCGGTGGAGAAGAAGCACGGCATCGAGAAGCGGATGGCGGATCGTGAGCTTGGCACCCTTGGCGGACTGATGGCGCTTTACGCTGAAGACCTTGAGGTAGACGGCAAGCGCACCGCCAAGGAGGTGCGGCGCATTACCGGTCGGGACATCCCTGCGGCCTTGCTGGCTCGCCCCGCCCATCTGATCACCCGCGATGACGTGCTGGACATCTTGACACCGATCGCGCAGCGGGGGGCGCTGATACACTCCGACAACGTTCGGGCTTTCCTAAGAGCGGCATTCGAGCTTGGGCTGAATGCCCCCGCGATGACGCGCTGGAGGGGCAAGGCTATGAACTTCGGCATCGCGTTCAACCCCGTGATCACAGTGCGTAAATCTGTCAGCCGCAAGCCGAGGGGCCAGCGCAACCTGTCGCCCGAGGAGATCAGGACATTGTGGCAGACCGATCTGCTCACGCGCCCCATGCATCTGGCCCTCCTGTTCATTCTGGCAACCGGCCAGCGGGTGGAAGAAGTTTTGGAAGCCAA
This sequence comes from uncultured Rhodobacterales bacterium, assembly GCA_903917595.1. GTDB lineage: Bacteria > Pseudomonadota > Alphaproteobacteria > Rhodobacterales > Rhodobacteraceae > Tabrizicola > Tabrizicola rara. The sequence goes on along the minus strand of CAIXBE010000423.1, from coordinate 1,237 downwards.
CTGGTCGGAGTTTGACTTGGACCAGAAGCTTTGGATCATCCCAGGTGAACGCCGCAAAACGCGCAACAAGACCAGCGAGCCGCATGTTGTGCCAATGTGTTACTTGCACGTCGGACTGTTGAAGGCCATTCGGGCGGAGACGGGCCACAAGACGCTGCTCTTCCCAGCAAATGGGGGCCAAGGACCGCGCCGCTACGACAGCCTCGGCCACGCCGTCCGGCGCTTCATCGATGCCAGCGGTATGGTTTCGTTTTCGTCCCGCGACCTGCGGCGGACATTCAAAACCGTCGCAGGTTCCTTCGGCCTGACCTTGGAAATCCGCAACCGTCTGCAGGGCCATGGCATGACCGATGTCGGCAGCGTTTACTACGACCGGCATAGCTACCTGTCAGAAAAACGTGCGGCGATGTTGATCTGGACGCGGTCGCTACGCAGGCTGCTTAAGGGGAAGAAGCCATGACGATCGAGAGAACAGGGCTTGCGGCTGGAGTTGCACCGGATGCGCCCACACTTGAAGCGGAAATCCTCACTGCACTGTTGCAGACGAGAAACTCTGATGCCCGCCACGAGGTGGTTGACTATGGTAGAAAGCAGGTCGCCGCCATTCTTCGCGCCGTGGCAGGCAGCGACATGCTGCAACGGCATCTTGTCGATGACGGTGCCGAGTTCGCGACGATGACCCGCGACGCTGCCGCCGCATGCGTTAATTTTGCGTCCGAAATCGACGACGAGGCGCAAGTGGCTAAAGAAAACGCGCCACCCATGTCACAGCTTGAGGCAGAAATCGCCGATGCTTTGGCTATGGTTCAGAGCGATACCATCCTTGCCGCTCTATACATAGACGCGGGAGACCGTATGCGTGTCAGGCGGCGAGGCCTAATTTCTGCAACGCTAGATGCAGTGTTTCGGCATGGGCATAAGAAAATTCCGGTCGACGCAGACGGAAGCATAGCCATCACGTCTCAACCAGACGCGTTCTCGGAACTTGCCTCTGCACGACTGGACTTCTTGCACGACCAGACGCTGCTGGATTTCGGTAGGACGGCAGAGTTGGTGCTGCGCCCAGTTGGGCGGGAGACCGTAACCAAACGGCAAACAATCAGTGCTAAACGAAAGGTCTTAGGCTCAAACATCAAGTGCAACACCCAGCGCCCGTGGGGCATAGGATGTTGCGATGGACAAACGGTACAAGCACCTCAACGGCGAGGAACGTGGCGTGATTTTGGCGGAGCATCGG
>CAIXBE010000422.1 GCA_903917595.1 uncultured Rhodobacterales bacterium | reverse complement strand
GGGGGATTTCACATCCCCCGGACCCCCTGTGGGATATTCTTCCAGAGAGGAAGCACAATTTGAGTCAAATGTTCGGGGCATGGGACGGTCTTTGGACTTCGGATGGCCCGAGTCCTGCACGCAAATGAAAAACAGCGGCCCTTTCGGACCGCCGTTTCCCCGATCTTGAAGCCGAAAGATCAGGCCGCGCGGCCGATCAGGACGGAACCGACCTGCTTGGCGGCACCCGCCTCATCGACGCCGGAGACAGCCGCGACTTCGCGGGTCAGGCGTTCAAGGGCGGCTTCATACAACTGGCGTTCAGAGTAGGATTGTTCGCGCTGGTCGTCGGTGCGGTGCAGGTCGCGGACCACTTCGGCGATCGACAGAAGGTCGCCCGAGTTGATCTTCTGTTCATACTCCTGCGCGCGGCGCGACCACATGGCGCGCTTGACCTTGGCCTTGCCCTTCAGCGTGTCCAGCGCCTTGGTGATCACATCGGGGGCCGACAGGGCGCGCATGCCGATGTCCAGTGCCTTGTGGGTGGGCACGCGCAGGGTCATCTTGTCCTTCTCGAACGAGATGACGAAAAGTTCCAGCTGAATTCCGGCGATCTGTTGTTCTTCGATCGAGATGATCTTGCCCACGCCATGCGCAGGATAGACCACGAAATCATTCGGGCGGAAGTCAGGCTTCTTCGATTTGGTCATTCGGTCGTATCCCCACTAAGGCCAGCATGGCACCCCGCCGCAACAAAACCCCGCCCGCGCTGAACCCCCCGTCCAGGCGTTTGGAGCTGAAATGTCACGAAATTTTCAAGCCCGAACCGAAGGGTTCAAGCCCATGAGAGGCTTCCATGATTGTTTGTGAATAAATCATAACACAAAAAACCACTGATTCCAACTGCCGCGAAACCGGGCAGTTCTGGGGTAATCTATTGAATTTATTACCTTAAAGGATTTATCAGTGATTCGGATCCGGCCGGGGGCGCGAATCGCTTTGGTCCGTCAGCCGCCAAGCCCGGGATTCTCTGAGAAATACTTGGTCCGCTTGTCGGTTTCGCCGTCACGATCCTCATAGCCGGGCAGCGGGTCTTTCTTGGTCACGATCACCGGCCATTCGACCGCGTATTTGCGGTTGAAGGTGACCCATTCTTCCATGTTCGGTTCGGTATCGGGCTTGATCGCGTCGGCGGGGCATTCGGGTTCGCAAACGCCGCAGTCGATGCATTCATCCGGGTGGATGACCAGCATGTTCTCGCCCTCGTAGAAGCAGTCGACCGGGCAAACCTCGACACAGTCGGTGTATTTGCAGGCGATGCAGTTGTCGATGACGACGTAGGTCATGGGTATGGCTCTGATGCAGGGCGTTTGAGACTAGCTAAGGCAGGCGGGCGGATCATTCAAGCGGGTCCGGTGTCGCGGGACCGGGTTCAAGATCAAGATACAGCTCTTGCGCCTCAGTCGCGGGACCACGGCGCAGGCCAAGGGCCAGGATGCGGATCACCCGGATGCGCGCGCCTTGCGGGAAGGTCAGGACATCGCCGGGGGTTATGTCGCGGCCGGGGCGCCCGATGCGGGTGCCGTTTACCCGGAGCGAGCCAGCGGTAACGACTTCTGCTGCAAGCGCGCGGGTCTTGAAAAAGCGCGCTTGCACCAACCATTTATCGATCCTCAGCCGTTGGGCTGCAGCCGGATCAACCTTGCCCGAAGGCCCGGCCAAGCCTCAGACCTTGCCCTTCAGCGCCAGCAAGGCTGCGAAGGGGTTGTCAGGGTCGATCGGCTTTTCGGGGCGCGGCGGGCGGGCCTCGTAGATGATCTTGCGGTCATCCTGCTGCGGTTTGCCACCCTTGCGGTCGTCGCGCCGGTCGCCTTTTGGACGGTCGCCTTTTGGACGGTCGCCCTTTGGCCGATCCCCTTTCGGGCGGTCGCCCTGAGGACGCTCGCCCTGAGGACGGTCGCCTTGCGGGCGGTCACCACGGGGCGGGCGCGCTTCGCCTTCGGTCGGCGGTTTCCGCTCGGGCCGGGGGGCGCGTTCGGGGCGTTCGGGCCGCTGGAACCGGGGTTTCGGGGCCCAGGTGAAGGTGTAAAAGCTTTCCATTTCCGGCGCGGCGGGTTCGGCCTCCGGTTCCGGTTCGACCACGGGTGCCAGAATCGAGACTTCCTCGGGGATCGGCTGACCCGCAGCAATCGCGGCGGCGGCTTCCTCCGAGATCTGCGGGGCCTTCGGGGCCTCGGGCGCCTTCACCTTGGCGCGTTCGGCCTTTTCCGGCTTGTAGCCAAGGCCGGTCATCAGATCGGCGAACTGGTCCAGCGTCATGCCGGTGATCGACAGCATGTCGGGCGTGGCTTCAAAGCCCACGCGGCTGTCTTTCTGGCGCAGGATGTCGGCCAGACGCTCCAGCATGTCGATGCGGATCGCGCGGGTTCCTGCGGGGTGATAGCCCGCCAGCGTGTAGTGCTGTTTCGGCACGTCTGGAATGTTCGGGATGGTGACAAGACCGGGCGGCGGGCTTTCGGGAAACTCTTGCAGCCCGTTCCACAGCGACCACAGGACCAGCCGCAGCCGGGTTGGCGCGGGCTTCAGCAGGGCGGGCAGGAAGATGGTGAACTGGCCAAAGCGGACGCCATGCTTGCGCAGAGCACCGCGCGAATCCTGATCCAACTCCTTGACCTCGCCCGCGATGGCGTCGCGGGGCAGCACACCCATCGCTTCGGCAATCCGAAAGGCGAAACCGCGCGCAAGGCCGGTCAGGGCCTCATCGCGGGCCATGGCCAGCAGGGGTTCGAACTGGGCGGCGACCTTGCGGTCGATGAAATGCTGCAACCGGCGGCGGACCTTTTCCACCACCTCGGGGCCTGCGTCTTCATCGACAAAGGCCTCGACGGCGGGTTTGGAGGCCTCGGCCCCCTTGACCAGCTTGCCTACCGCAGAACTGCCCCACATCAGGCCGCCCTGTTCGGTGAAATCAAGCTCGGTATCGGGCGCGTTGTAGAACCGGTCGGCGCGCAGGTGCAATTCCGGCTTCAGCGCCTGCATCGCGGCCTGCGCCAGAGTGCGCGCCGCATCTGGCGTGGCGCTGGCATCCTGATGAAAGCGGAACCCTTCCAGCCGACCGGCGAATTCGCCCTCGACTGTCACTTCACCCTTGTCGTTCACTTCGGCCACGAGGACCTCCTTCTGCTTCAACCGGCGAAGCAGGACAGATGTCCGCCGGTCAACAAATCGTTGAGTCAGCGCGGCATGAAGCGCATCTGACAGGCGGTCTTCTACAGCGCGCGTCTCATCGCGCCAATGGCTTTCGTCTTCAACCCAGTTTTTCCGCTGAGTGACATAGGTCCAGGTGCGAATATAGGCCAACCGGCGCGACAATGTGTCGATGTCGCCTTCGGTCTTGTCTATGCGTTTGATGGCGGTGGCCAGCCATTCGGCAGGGATACGCCCGCCGCCAAGACCGCGACCAACCAGGAATTCGAAAATCCGGGTCAGAAGGGTCGTGTGTTCCGCGCCGCCAGTCTGGCGGAAATCGGGGATGCGGCAGACATCCCACAGAAGTTGCACGCGTTTTGGTTCGGTCAGGCGGTCCTGCACCTCGGGCAAAGCCGACAGGGTTTTCAGCGCCAGCACGTCGTCGGCATCCCGCGCGCGGGTCAGCCAGTCGTTCGAGGTTGGCGCTTCAAGACTGCGGATCAGGCGGGAGGCTGTGCCGAAATCCATCTGCTCATTGCGCCAGTGCAGTTTCTTGACCGGGGCAAAGCGGTGGTTTTCGATGGCCTCGACCTGATCTTCGTCGAAAGGCCGCGCCTCGCCCGTCACGCCAAAAGTGCCGTCTTCGGTGTGCCGCCCGGCGCGACCCGCGATCTGGGCCAGTTCCTGCGCATACAAGGGGCGCATCCGGCGGCCGTCGAATTTGGCGGTGGCTGAGAATGCGGCGTGCTTGATGTCCAGATTCAGCCCCATGCCGATGGCATCGGTGGCGACCAGATAGTCGACATCGCCGTTTTGATACAAAGCCACCTGAGCGTTCCGTGTGCGCGGCGAAAGCGCGCCCATCACCACGGCGCAACCGCCTTTCTGACGGCGGATCAATTCGGCGATGGCATAGACATTTTCAACCGAAAACCCGACGATTGCCGACCGCGCGGGCATCCGGCTTATCTTTTTCGAACCTGAATAGGTCAGCGTCGACATCCGCTCACGTTTGAGGAAGGTCACATGCGGCACCAGCGCGGCAATCGCCGGGCGCATGGTGTCGGACCCCAGAAACAGCGTTTCAAGCAGCCCGCGCGCGCGGAGTAGACGGTCGGTAAACACATGGCCCCGGTCGGCATCGGCGCACAGTTGGATCTCGTCGATGGCGACGAAATCCGCACCGATTTCCTGCGGCATCGCCTCGGTGGTGCAGACCCAATACTGGGTGCGCTCGGGAACGATTCGCTCCTCACCCGTGACCAGCGCCACCACTGACGGGCCGACGCGAGCGACGACGCGGTCGTAAACCTCCCGCGCCAGCAGCCGCAACGGCAGGCCGATGACGCCGGTGCGGTGCGTCAACATGCGGTCGATGGCGTGATGGGTCTTGCCGGTGTTGGTCGGCCCAAGGACCGCCGTCACCCGCCGAGGGGAATCCATTATTAAAGCTCCTGGCCCTCGGCCCCGGTGGCAAGCCTGTCCACGGCCTCGGTCGCACCGGCCAGATGCGGGTGGATTGCCAGTGCCGCGCGGTAAACCTCCAGCGCGCGCTCGGGCTTGCCGCTGGCCTCCAGGATCATCGCAAGGCCGGACAGCGCGCCGAAGTGACGCGGGTTCAGCGTTAGGACATGGCCGATGTCAGCCACCGAAGGCCCAAAGTCACCGGCATAAAAATAGGCGGTGGCGCGCGCATTCCAGGCCTCTGCAAAGTCGGGGGAATGGTCGATGATCGCGGTGAAATGCTCGATCGCCTGAACATTGTCGCCAAAATTCATCGCATCTTTCCCGCGTTGCAGCAGCAAATCCATCGCCGGAGAGCCGGATTTCGACCATTCGATCCAGATTTCGGTCTCGATTCGCCCCGCCTCGCCTTCATCGGCGGTCAGCAACCTTGCGAAAAGGTCATCCAGTTTCGCCGCGTCCTGTGCCACAGCCGCAACACAAGTCAGGAAAAGCAGCACAAATGCCGCTAGGATACGATTGAGAATGCTGGACCGGACACGCATAAGGCAAAGGTAACCGATCCGCGCAGGATTGCCAGAGGCGCCGGGGTCACGAAGGAGAGACTGATGAGCGAAATGATCGATGCCGCCGTAAAGGCCCTGTCCGCCAAGGTGTCCGGCAGCTTTGACGGGGTGGCGAAATTCGTGATCACCGGCGAAGGGGCGATCATGCTGGATGCCACAGGCGTACGCGCCGGCGATGACGAGGCGGACGTGACGCTGACGGCGGATGCCGACGTCTTCCGTGCGATTCTTGACGGCGAGATGAACCCGACGATGGCCTTCATGTCCGGCAAGCTGGCAGTGGACGGCAACATGGGGCTGGCGATGAAACTCGGCTCGGTGCTGGGGTGACGCCCGCGCCCTTTCATGCCGAGCTTGCCGATGCGCCCCCCGGCGAGACCTGCGTCTGGCTGACGGCCGGCGCTGCGCGCATCCGGGTGGCCTGGTGGAAACTGGGGGAAAAGGGCACCGTTTTCGTCCTGCCGGGCCGCACCGAAGGGATCGAGAAATACGGCCGCGCGGCCGGTGATCTTGTGCAGCGCGGCTTTTCTGTCTGCATCATCGACTGGCGCGGGCAAGGTCTTGCGGACCGCGCTTTGCCCGACCGGATGTCGGGTCACGTCGACGATTTTGCCGAGTATCAGGAAGACCTTGACGCAATGCTTGTCGAGGCCGGGCGCGCAGGCCTGCCGAAACCGTATTTCCTGATTGCCCATTCGATGGGTGGCGCCATCGGCCTGCGCGCCTTGCTACGCGGGCTGCCCTTCAAGGCGGCGGTCTTCTCCGCGCCGATGTGGGGGATTTCCATGGCCGCCTGGTTGCGCCCGGTCGCGGCGATGGTGACGGCCCTGTCGCAGCCATTTGGCTTTGGCCACCGCCTGACGCCAACCACCAGCGGCGAGTCCTATCCGCTGCAGGTGCCGTTTGACGGCAATGTCCTGACCTCGGACCGAGAGATGTGGGCCTATATGCGCCGCCAGATCGAGGTGGTGCCGGACCTTGGCCTTGGCGGGCCGACGCTGACCTGGTTGGGGGCGGCGCTGAGGGAATGCGCAGGCCTGATGGCGGCCCGCGCGCCGGATGTGCCGACGATCACGGCGCTGGGCACCGTGGAAAAGGTGGTCGATGTGGCTCCGGTTCATCTGCGGATGGCGGGATGGTCGAACGGACAACTGGACCTTTATCCCGGTGCCGAACACGAGATCATGATGGAGGTTCCGTCGAGCCGCGAAAGGTTCTTCGACCGCGCCGCCAGCCTGTTCGACGCCAGGCGCGGCTAGAGCGAATTGTCGTCAATCAGATTTACCTGATTGACGATAATTCGCAACATAACCAGCGGCTTGTTTGTCTTGAATTTCCGTCAATCTGAATCAGATTGACGGTAATCCGCCCTAGCCTTTCGCGTCCAGCTTGCGTTCGATTTCAGCCAGACGTTCCAGAACCTTGGTCTCGAAGACCAGCGCCACCTCGCGTTCGTCCTCGGATGCGGCCTCCTGCATCGAGCTGACGATCTGGCCGACGATCAGGTTCAGCACCGCAAAGGTGGTGATCAGGATGAAGGGCACGAAATAGGCCCAGGCATAGGGATAGACCTCCATCACCGGGCGGACGATTTCGCCCGACCAGCCCTCCAGTGTCATGATCTGAAACAGGGTGAAGGCCGTGGTGCCAAGGCTGCCGAAATATTGCGGAAACTCCTGCCCGAACAGCTTGGTCGCGATCACGGCGGCGATGTAACAGATGATCAGGATCAAAAGGAACACCGACCCCATCCCCGGCAGCGCCCGGCCCAGCCCGTCAATGACCCGGCGCAAGGACGGCGTGACCGAGATCACCCGCAGCACCCGCAATATCCGCAACGCCCGCAGGACCGAGAACCCGGCCCCGGCGGGCACCAGCGAGATGGTGACGATGACAAAGTCAAAGATGTTCCAGCCGGATTTGAAGAACCGCAGCCCCATGCCGTACAGCCGGGCGGCAAGCTCGGCGACAAAGATCGCAAGGCAGGCCTGATCGACAAAGTGGATCAGCCCGCCCGCCTGTGCCATCAGGGTGACCGACGTCTCCATCCCCAACGTCACCGCATTGATGATGATCACCGCGACCAGAAAGCGGGTGACCTGCGGGCGGTCAAGAAACTGCAGGATGGCGTGGCGGCTGATCATGGCGGACCTGTGCTGGAAAAGGCGGTAGCCGCCCATATGGCGGAATGCGGCCGGTCGGTCCATACCTGCCAAGGGGCCGGTCGAAGGGCTATTCCGTGGGCGGACAGGTCTTGCAGGTGGTCAGGCTGTCCAATCGGTCAAGGACAAATTCCATGCTGCGGCCCTGTGGTCCAGTCAGGATCAAGGTGCGGTCGCCATCCAGCGCCATCGTTTCCATCAGCGCAAGCGCATCGAAATAGACCTGTTCTTCGGTCAGCTTGTCGCAAGCCATGCGGGTTGCGCGAATCGGGCCAAGGCTGAAGGCGGGCAACTCCGCCCCGTTCTGCGCGCCGTAGCTGTTACAGGAGGCTTGGCCGGTCACCTGGCCCGCCGCGTCGATCCGCAGGCTGGTGGTGACCGAGGCGTCGACCAGCAAACCGTCGATGGCCAGCAACCGCCATTCAAAGTCCTGAATGGGTTCTGCAGGGCTGGCGACTGGGGACATGGCAAGGGCGAAGGCGAAAACAAAGCGGCGCATGGAGAGGTCCTTTCATCAGGTGATACAGACCTTTGACGCATCAGAAAGCCTCGGGCTTGGCCTCGCGCGCCATGTGGTCAAGGACGGCGTTGACGAATTTGGGTTCCTTGCCATCCGGGAAGAACGCCTTGGCGACATCGACATATTCGGTGATCGCGACCTTGGGCGGGGTTGGCATGTCGACAATCTCGGCCCCGGCGGCGCGGAACAGGGCGCGCAGCACCGGGTCGATGCGGTCGATCGGCCAGGCCGCGACCAGCGCGCGGTCGGTCATCTGGTCGATCTTGGCCTGCCAGTTGACCGCCGCTGCCACGACGGCGCGGAAATGGTCGACATTGCCTTCAGCAAACTCGCCTTCCTCATACGTCGCACCAAAGCGGTGCGTCTCGAACTCGGCGGTGATGGCTTCGACGGTCTGGCCCGAAGCCTCCATCTGGAACAGCGCCTGAACGGCATAAAGCCGCGCGGCGGACTTCATCTGCCGCTTCTGGTCGCGTTTGTCGGTCTTCTGTTGCTCGGTCGTCATGCGCGAAAGCCGATCCCTTTGGGTTTTCCGGCCCATTTGCGCGAAAGCGCGATCAGGTGCAAGGCAGCCGCTGCGGCACCGCCCCCCTTGTTCTGCCCCGCGGGATCAGACCGCACCTCGGCCTGAGGGCGGTTTTCCACCGTCAGGATGCCATTGCCGATGCAGGCCCCCTGCAAGCCAAGCAGGCTAAGCGCGCGGCTGCTGTCGTTGCAGACGGTGTCGTAATGCGTGGTTTCGCCCCGGATGATGCAGCCAAGCGCCACATAGCCGTCGAACTTGGCCAGCCGTTCGGCCAACGCGATGGCGGTGGGGACCTCCAGCGCGCCGGGAACCTCGACGACCTCAACTTCGGCCCCGCAAGCGCCGGCAACGCCTTGTGCCCCGGCGATCAGTTTGTCGGTGATGTCCTTGTAATAGGGCGCCACGACGATCAGCAGCCGGACCGAAGCATCAAACGTCGGCAGCGGCAGAGTGTAATGGGTTTCAGCCATGGCCATGGGGTCAGTCCTTGATCTGGCGGGTGCCGGCGATGGTCAGGCCGTAGGCCTCAAGCCCGACGAACCGGGGTGCCGCGGAGTTGGTGACCAGTGTGATTGCCGACAGGCCAAGCGCCGACAGGATCTGCGCCCCAAGCCCATACTGGCGCAGTGTCTGCGGCGAGTGTTCGCCCGGCCTGACCATCTTCATCGTGGTGTCGCGCAAAAGGACGACAACGCCGCGCCCCTCAGACGCGATGATTTTCATGGCTTGCGGTAGGGCGCCTTCGCCACCGATGCCAAGGATGTCTTCCAGCGGGTTCAGCGAATGGACCCGGACCAGCACCGGGCCATCCGCCGACAGGTCTCCCTTGGACAGCACGACATGTTCGTCGCCGTGGGTTTCATCCGCGAACACCCGCATCAGCCAGTCGCCGCCATGCGCCGAAGTGACGGACTTGACCGCCTTTTCGCTGATCAGGTTGTCGTGGCGGCGGCGGTAGGCGATCAGGTCGCTGATCGTGCCGATCTTCAATCCGTGGCGCTGGGCAAAGGCGATCAGGTCGGGCAGGCGGGCCATGGTTCCATCGTCGTTCATGATCTCGCAGATCACGCCCGACGGGTTCAACCCGGCCAGACGGCTGACATCGACGGCGGCTTCGGTGTGGCCGGCACGCACCAGCACGCCGCCATCGCGGGCGCGCAAGGGGAAGATGTGGCCGGGGGTGGCGATGTCGGCGGCACCCTTTGTCGGGTCAATCGCGACGGAAACTGTCCGGGCGCGGTCGGCCGCGGAAATGCCCGTTGTTACCCCCTCACGCGCCTCGATGGACATCGTGAACGCTGTCTCATGGCGGGAGGAATTCTTCGGGCTCATCAGCGGCAGACCCAGTGCGTCGATCCGGCTGCCGGGTAAGGACAGGCAGATCAGCCCGCGTCCGTGCGTCGCCATGAAGTTGATCGCAGACGGCGTGCACATCTGCGCCGGGATCACCAGATCGCCCTCATTTTCCCGGTCCTCGTGGTCGACAAGGATAAACATCCGGCCGTTGCGGGCGTCTTCGATGATATCCTCGGTCGAGGAGATGGCATCCGAAAAATCGGTCATGGCGTTTTCCTGCAGGGTTTGCCCGTGATCTACCCCGACAGGCGGTCAAAGGCCAGAGGCGCCACGGTGCAAAGGCGCAGAGTCACCCAGCGCGGGCAGAGAGCAGGGCAAGGCAGGCAACCTCGGCCAGTTGCTGGGTGGCGCCAAGGATGTCGCCGGTCTGCCCGCCGATCCGGCGCAGGGCAGAGATCGACACCAGAACCGCCGCCAGCAGCGCGACCCCGGGCAGGGCAAACCCGGTCCAGCCGCCAAGCCCCAGGGAAATCGCCAAAGCCAGCGTCAAGCCGACCCAGGCCACGGCTTGCGAGGGGCGTCCGGTGGCATGGCTTAGCCCCTCGCCCCGCGCGTTGGGCAACAGCGCCATCATCAACGCCATCGGCGCGCGGCTGACCGTTCCGGTGGCGATAAGTGCCGCCCAGTGGCCGCCAAAGACCAAAAGCGCGGTCAGCGCCGACCAGCGTGCCAGCGTTACCAGCATCAGCGCCAGCATGCCGTAGCTGCCGATGCGGCTGTCCTTCATGATCTCCAGCCGCCGCTGCTTCGTCCAGCCGCCGAAAAGTCCGTCGGCGGTGTCGGCCAGCCCGTCCTCATGCAGGCCGCCGGTCAACAGGGCCAGCGTTGCCAGCACCAGCGCCGCCGCCACACCGGGGGTGACCCCCAGCATCAACGCAGCACTTGCGACCCCCGCGGCCATCGCCCCAAGGACGGCCCCAACCAAGGGCCAGGCCCAGGCCGAAGCCGCCCCGCTGGCCTTGTGGTCGGGCAAGGGCAGGCGCGACAGCAGCGCAAAGGCTGACAGAAGGTCGAGCAAGACCCGGACGGCGATGTCGCGAAGCGTGGTCAAAGCGGCTTATCCCGGCTGGCAATCCATTGGCCCATGGGTTAGCCCGAAGACCTGCCATGATCAATCCGGAGAAGACGATGCCGTTCCAGACCCTTGCAGATGTCCGCGCGCTGCTGGCCAAACTTCCCGCCCCGGATCAAGGCGCGATTGCCGCAGCCCAGGCGCGCAATGGCCAGTTGACCAAGCCCCCCGGCGCGCTGGGGCGGCTGGAGGATGTGGCGATCTGGATGGCGGGCTGGCAAGGCACGGACCGGCCCAGTGCCTCAAAGCCTCAGATCGCGATCTTCGCCGGAAATCATGGGGTTACCGCGCAGGGTGTATCGGCCTTTCCAGCCGAAGTGACAGTGCAGATGGTTGCGAACTTTGCCCATGGGGGGGCGGCGATCAACCAGCTGGCCAAGGCTTACGGCGCGAAACTGGACGTGCACGCGCTGGAGCTTGACCGCCCGACTGCCGATTTCACCACCGGCCCGGCGATGACCGAGGATGAGGTGATCTCCGCCCTGCGCAAGGGGTTCGAGGCGGTAGACCTTGGCGCGGATATGTTCGTCGCGGGCGAAATGGGGATCGGCAACACCACGGTTGCGGCGGCAATGGCCGCGGCCTTGTATGGTGGCGGCGGATGGGCCGGGCGGGGCACCGGGGTCGATGACGCAGGGCTGGCACGGAAAGAGGCGGCGATTGCCGCCGGTCTTGCCCGCCACAAGGCGGTGCTGGACGACCCGCTGCAGGTGCTGCGCTGCCTTGGTGGGCGCGAGATTGCGGCGATGGCGGGTGCGATCCTTGGCGCGCGAATGGCGCGGATGCCGGTCATTCTGGACGGGTTCATCGCCTGTGCTGCGGCAGCGGTGTTAGAGCGGGCAATGCCCGGCGCGCTGGATCATTGCATCGCGGGCCATGTCAGCGCCGAGGGCGCGCACGGGCGACTGCTGGAAAAGCTCGGCAAGGAGCCGTTGTTGTCCTTGGGTCTGCGTCTGGGTGAAGGCTCGGGTGCGGCGCTGGCGATTGGCGTGGTGCAGGGCGCTGTGGCCTGTCATTCCGGCATGTCGACCTTTGCCGAAGCTGGGGTTTCGGCGGGCTGACGGCCCGCTCATCAAGCCCTTTTGGGCATTCCTCGCTTGGGGTGCCGTTCAGCGAAGAAAGCCCGAAAGGGCTTGATGAGAGGCACCGCTGAAGGGAACTCAGGCCTTCGGCATCTCCAGCGACAGCAACTTGCCGCCTTTTTGATAGCGCACTTCGGTCTCGGTAATCGCCTTGATCACGCCGCCGTCGATCTTGTCGCCGACTTCGACTTTCTTGTAACTGCCGTTCGCCTGCCGGATCAGTGCATAGCGGCCCGACGAAGTCCCATAGGTGCCGATCAGGTTGATCTTGCCCAGATTGATCGCGTTCTTGTAGGTCGCCTGCTTGGCAACGCTGGCCTTGGTCGGGATTGCCGGTGCGGAGCCTTCAACCTCTGGTTCGTCGATTTCCTCGGCTGAAGTGCCCGCCTCGGGGGCGGCGGCGGCAAGTTCGACCACCGCTTCCGGTTCGGGTTCGCGTACGGCAGCGGCGACGGCGGCCTCGACCGCGCGGCTAAGGTCGGTCGGGCGCGCGGCGGGGCGCATGGAAATCGCAACGATCGAGGGGTTTTCGGCCTCAAGCGCCTCGGCTGCGGCCAGTTTGGCTTCGGCCTGGGCGGTGAGGGATGCGCCTTGCGCGCCCAGATCGGCACCTGTTTCGGTTGGGCGGGCAGCTGCGGCGGCAGCCAGAACGACGGCCGGCCGGAGCAGGGGACGCAGGGTGATGTCGCTGGCCGGAGCCTCTGGCGAAAGGCTTGCACCGTCATCGACAGCCGGCACCAGACCCGCGGGCCGGGGACGCGGACGGAAACCCGCCATCGCCGGATCGGGCTCGGGAAGCAATTCGGGCACCGCTTCGGCCAGCGGATCGGCGGCAGTCACAAGCGAAGCATCCGCAGCGGTGGCCGGGGCAGATGCGGGATCTGCGGCGGCAACAGGTGCGGGCGCTGCGGCTGCGGCTGCGGCCTCGGCCACGGGGCTGCGGGCGGGCGGCAGCAAGGGCGGTTTACCCGCGATCAGCATCACGCCGGCTGGCGAGAGGATGCCCTCGGGCGTCGGTTTCAACAGGCCATCGGGGCCGAACTGGTAAACGGTGCCAAACGCGGGCGGCGGCATTGGAGCTTCGGGCGCTGCATCGGCAACAGCAACCGGAGCGGGCAGCGCCAAGGCATCCAGCGCTGGGGGCGGTACGTCCATCGCCGACAGGAAAATCTCGTCCTGATCCTCGACCGGGACCAGATCGCCCGAAACCTCGGTCGCAATGGTGCTGGCCGGGGCGGGGTCGGCAGTTTCCGGGGCGGGGTCAGCTTCGGCAAGTTCGGTCGCGGCGGGATCGGCTGCGGGGTCTTCGGCCACAGCGATTTCGGCGGCTGACGGCTCGGTAACACCCTCGGCCACCGCATCGGCAACCGACAGGGTCGGCGGCAAGCCGGTATCGTCGCCACCGATGTTCACCGGCAGATCCTCGACCGCCAGATCGGCGTCGATATCCGCCGCAAGATCAGCCGCTTCGCTTTCAACCACAACGACTTCGGTGACTGGCTCGGGGTCCGGGACCACCTCTGCCAGGTCTTCGGGGTCCTGCAGGTCGGCGGCCATTTCGTCTTCGATGGCGGGCACGTCCACAACATCGGCAGCCAGATCGGTCACACGGGCGGTCTCTGCCTCATCCGCGGCCTGCGTCAGAAAGAACGACGCCCAGGCCGCGACCAGTGCAAGGCTAAGCAGCAGCAGCCCGACCATGATCATGAAGATGAAGCCCGACCGGTTGCGCGGCGGTGCGGTGGTGCCGAACGTGCCGCCGGGCCGGGCCGGGGCTTTGACGGTAACGGGTGCCAGCCCGGCTGGGCGGGGCACCACGCCGGTGGCCTTCGATTTAGGCTTGGCGCGGGTGCCGGGGATCGACGGCGCGGTCACCAGACCGGGAAAGGTCCGGGCCGGAGGGGCGGGACGCGTCATGGGTGCGGTAAAACGGGCTTCTGGCGGGCCGGGCGGCAGGGGTGGCGCTACAAAGGGTGCTGCTGGGCGGGCCGTGGCATCGGGAGCGGTTGATCTGCGGCTGGAGAAGGCAAACATCGCCGCTGGCGAAGGGGCGGGTGGGACATCCGTGTCCTGCAGGTCGTCCGCCAGCACGCCGGGAACCGGGTCCGGCGTTGCAAAGGGTTTGGCGGCCGGTTCGGCGACTGCATCGGGAACCGGATCGGCCGCGCTGTCGTCGACATGCTCAAACGGGGCTTCTTCAACCTCGGCTGCCAGTTCCGGCCGGGCGGGTGCCAGTTCTGGCTCGGGCGTCATGGCCACCGGGTCGGGGAGGGCATCAGGTTCGCGGGCAGCAGATTCGGAGGCAGCAAATTCGGGGGCGGCAGATTTGGGCAGCACAGGTTCGAATGCGCGTGCCGCCGGTGCCGGTTCGGTATCAAACTCCTCGGCGAAGGGGTCGGCCAATTCGTCGCTGTCCAACGCGACTGGGCCGGGTCGGGCCGGGGGTTCCATCGCCAGATCGGCTTCTGTCACCTCGGCCTCAAGCGCCTCTTGCAGGCCGGGCAGGGGGTCGTTGTCCTGCGGTGCGGCCGGTTCTGCCGCGACGTCCGCCTCTGGTTCCGGAATCGGGGCTGTTGTCGCCGCTGCGATGACCGACATGATATCACGGTCACGTTCAACAACCTCACCCGGGGCAAGAATCGTATCGGCGGCGGCGGATGGGCCGAACCAGACTTCGCCGACAAAAGTGCCCTCGTCGGGGATCGCCACAAAGGACACCGGGTTCATCCGGTGGGCGACGGCAAAATCTTCGGCCTCGGCCAGGGTCTCGCGGGCGACGACGGCGACCTTGACCGTGGCCCCCTTGCCGGACCAGTCAAAGACCAGATCCTCGACATCATAAGGTGTGCGCCCCACAAGCCCGGCCATGATCTGACTGCGCTTGTCTTCGCGGCTGGGGCCGGGGGCGTACAACTCCAGATACAGGATCTGGTTGTTGGGCAGGATCACCTTGCTGGCCACACCCAGAGGCGACAGCCCCAGCGCGGTCTTGCGCAGATAATCCAGCGCATCGCCAAGGTCCGGCGCATCAAAGGCAACCTCGCCGATGGTCAGCCAGCCCTTGGGCGTCCGGTGCAGAAGCGCGATGGCTTCACGGGTCAGGTCAAGTGCAAATGTTGGTTTCATATCGCGGGTCTAGCACGGATTTTGAAGGCGCGGGAACGTGGCCCGCAGGGATGGCAAGGAACTATAGCAGTTTTTCGCCGAAAGTAAGGTTTACCGCCATGGAAATGCTTCATGAACACGTCATATGGCTAAGTCGTTGCGCTGAACACAGGAGAACCTTCATGCGTGTCTTGTCTGCTCTGCTTCTTACCGCCGCTCTGGCGCTTCCGATTCCGGCCTTTGCCGAAGGCACCACCCCGGCGACCGTGATCGCCACCGGAACCGGCACGGTCGCGGTAGCCCCGGACATGGCCACGCTGTCGATCGGCGTGACCACCCAGGGCGATACCGCCGCCACGTCGCTGACCGCAAATACCGCTGCGATGGAGGCGGTGATGGCCCGCCTGGTCGCTTCGGGGATCGAGGCGCGCGACATGCAGACCTCCGGCCTGTATCTCAGCCCGAACTGGTCCGGCTATGATACCGCTACGCCGTTCATTTCCGGCTATATGGCGTCCAATTCGCTGACCGTGCAGGTCCGCAAGCTGGACACGCTGGGCGCGGTGCTGGATGCGGCGGTTGCCGATGGGGCCAACACGCTGAACGGGCTGACCTTCGGGCTGGCGAACCCCGGGCCGATCCTGGAAGAGGCCCGCAAGGAGGCCGTGGCCGACGCGCGCGCCCGTGCCGAAGTGCTGGCAACCGCCGCCGGGCTGACGCTGGGCCGCATTGTCCTGATCAGCGAAGAGAACGGTTCCTATGTCGGCTATGACGGGTATCAGGCCGATGCCTCCGCTCCGGTTCCGGTGGCCGGGGGCGAGCTTGGCCTGTCAGCCAACGTGACCATCCAATACGAAATCGCCGAGTAATCTGGCGGAAATCCAAAGCGAAAAGGCGGGCTGCGCAACAGTTCCGCCTTTTCGGCCTGATTCCGCCCAAGTTTGCCGACACACAGGGCAGGGTAAGTCGTGGCGCGGGAGGCGTTCGGAAATGGTGCGCAGTCTGGTCAGTTTTGTCATGCTCCTTGGCATCGTGCTTGGGGCCGTGGCCTATGTGATCCGGAACCCTGACCTTCGCGACCAGATCCTGCCTGCCAGCGCCACCGGGTTCCTGCGGGAAAAGGGCGCACTGGCGGCGTTGGGTGCGCCCGACGGCGATGTGCTTATCGGTGCAACACCTCAGGATTTTCTGATCGAAACCAGCGGCGGTCTTGTGGCCGACGGTCCAATCGCGGCGGCCGGCGGCAGTCAACCGGTTTTTATCAAGGATGTGCTCAGCGGCCACAGCGCGGATCCCGGGTCCGACATCCCCGCCGAAATAACCACCATCCGCCCGATTCTGGGCTGCCAACTCACGCGCCCCTTGGGAGGGACGGTGATCGGGCATGTCACCTCGACCAGCAGCCCGCTGAAACTGGCCCTGACAACGTATTCCGATTCCGATCTTGCCGCCGCCGTGCAGGACTACGTCGATGCCTACCGCAAATTCGGTGCCGGCGCGCGCCTTCCGGCAAGCGGACCACGATATCAGTCACATGACGTCGCCGTGACCGAGACCGCAGCACCGGTCTATCTGGTGCTGGAGAACCTTGCCGGTAACCGGATCTGGAACATCCATCTTGCCGACGGGGTCCAGATCGAACGGGTCGTGCTTTTGGGCGGCAATCAGTCGGGGGTGGCGAACCTTGACCCCGTGGTCCCGGTCGAGGTGATTCTTGCCGAAGGCCTGGCCGAATGCGGCATTGATCCGGCCTATGTGCCTGGCCCCAGCCCGATCTCCGGCGTCCAGCCTACGCCTGATGCGGCGACCCGTTCCCGGGCCGATGCTTATGACATCTGGTTCCGCGATACCTTTGACGTGCTGGCAGGCGAAAGCCGGCTGGGCTTTGCCGAAGGTGCGGTCACGCTGGTCGGCCCGGTCCCCTCGGGTTCCGAATCGAAGGCGGTCTATGTGTCGATCAAGGGCGCCCGGGTGCGCACCACCCAAGGCCCGTTCTTCGAGATCCGGGGCCAGGTCGCTGCGGGCCAGGACTTTGCCGCGCGCGTGCTGATGATCGCCACCGGCTTTGCCTTTGGAGATCTAGACCGGCTGCTTCAGGGAGGGACGTTCTGATGCTTCGTTTCCTGATTGCGACCGGGGTCACGCTGATGCTTTTAGGCTTTGGCGCGGCGGGCTGGCAATACTGGCAAAGTCTGCCCGATGCTCCGGCGGTTGAAATGGTGGCGGAAACGGGCACGCCCCCCCCTGCCAGTGCGGCCCGAACTGCTGCAGCCCTGCCGCAAAGCTGGCCGATCTCGCCAACCGGGGGGGCAGTCGCGGTCACAGATGTCCGCGCCTTTCTGGATCAGGACCGGTCCGAACCGGCACGGTCGGCGGTGATCACCCTGACCGCCACCCTCGACGACCTTTTGGCCGAGGGCGAGGTTCCCCCGGAACCGGTTTTCTCTGAGGTTTTCGGCGATATCCGCGCACCCCTTCTGGCTGACGGTCTGTGCCCGGTGTTGACCAAGGGTACCGCGCGGCTGTGTGTGGTTCATTCGGCCCGCGTTGTTCCGGGCAGCGTCGATTTGGCCCGCGGCACGGCGCGTTTCCGGATCGAACTTTACTATGGTCTTGGTCCGGATGCGGGCGCCTTGCCCGACCTTGCGCTGCATGTGCTGGATCAGGAGCCGGTGACTATTGCCCCGGAAAACGCCACCGGTCACGCCAGTGTCGAGGCCGCCCTTGCCGCCCTGATCGACGCCGCAACCGCCGCTTGCCCTGCCGAGGAAGCCGGTCAGGCCTGCCGGGTGCTGCGCCTGTCGCTGGACTGGGCCCCCGGCCAGACCGCCAGCGGTCAGGCGCAGGTCAGTTGGCTGCGGCCCTTGCCCAAAAGCCTGCGCGTCGCGCCACCGATTGATCCCTCGCCCGAGGGGTAGGGCGGCTCAAACCCCCAGTATCAGGGCCTGAACCGCCAAATTTCTTGCCGCGTGCGTTACGCCGTAGCGGCTGCCAGCGCCTGATCCAGATCGGCGATGATGTCCTCGATACACTCGATCCCGATCGACAGGCGCACCGCGTCCGGCGCAGCCCCGGCCTTGATCTGCGCCTCTTCCGACAGCTGCCGGTGGGTGGTCGATGCCGGGTGAATGACCAGCGACCGTGTATCGCCAAGGTTTGCGACGTGGCTGAAAAGCTTCAGATTATCGACCAGCTTGACGCAGGCCTCATACCCGCCCTTGACCGAAAAGGTGAACAGCGCCCCCGGACCCTTGGGCGTGATCTTTTTCGCCAGCGCGTTGTAGGGCGAGGATTTGAGGCCCGGATAAGTGACCTTGCCGACACGCGGGTCAGCCTCCAGCCATTCGGCCACCTTCTGCGCGTTCTCGATATGCCGGTCCATCCGCAGGGCCAGCGTCTCGATCCCCATCAGCGTATAATGGGCGCCTTGCGGGTTCATCGTCATGCCAAGGTCGCGCAGACCGATGGCGATGGAATGGAAAGTGAAGGCCATGTTGCCAAGGGTAGGGTGGAAGACAAGGCCGTGATAGGCAGGCTCGGGCTGGCTGAGCGAGGGGAACTTGTCGCTGGCCGACCAGTTGAACTTGCCAGAGTCCACCACGATACCACCGGTCACCGTGCCGTTGCCGGTCAGGTATTTGGTGGCAGAATGCACGACGATGGTCGCGCCATGTTCGATCGGGCGGCACAGGTAGGGCGTCGCTGTGGTGTTGTCGACGATCAGCGGGATGCCGGCCTTGTCGGCGATGCCTGCGATCATCGGCAAGTCGGACAGCGCCCCACCGGGGTTGCAGATCGTCTCGCAGAACAGGGCGCGTGTGTTGCCGTCAATCGCCGCCGCAATGGCGGCCGGATCGTCGAAATCGACGAACTTGGCCGACCAGCCGAACTTGCGGATCGTGTTGGAAAACTGCTGGATCGTGCCGCCGTAAAGCCGGGTCGAGGCAACCACATTGCACCCCGGCTGCATGATCGGAAACAGCGCCATGATCTGCGCCGCGTGACCGGACGAGCAGGCAATCGCCCCCGCCCCGCCTTCCAGCGCGCAGACCCGGCCTGCCAGCGCCGACACCGTCGGGTTGGTCAGGCGTGAATAGATATAGCCAATCTCCTGCAGATTGAACAATTTGGCCGCGTGGTCCGCATCGCGGAAAACGTAAGCCGTGGTCTGGTAGATCGGCACCTGCCGCGCGCCCGTGGCCGGGTCGGGGGCGGTCGCGGCGTGAATGGCAAGGGTCTCGAAACCCATGGGTCTGTCGGTCATCTGGTCCTCCCTGATTTTGGCGCGAGCCTAGGCGAGGATCGGTTTTGAGGCAACGCCAAGTCTTTGCGGACCGCTGTTTAGGGAAACCAATGGCTTGGGCGGCGTGTCTGGTGGAACATTTGTCCCGGTCGGGTCAAAAGCCGGGAATATCCGTTGCGGTTTCGCGCGTCCTTATGGTTGGATGGCCTGGCTACTTCCGCGAAAAGGCCCTCCGATGCTGACCCCGTTTCACCTTGCCTATCACGTCACCAATCTGGACGCCGCGCGCGGATTTTACGGCTCCATCCTGGGCTGCACCGAGGGCCGCAGCACCGAAACCTGGGTCGATTTCGACTTTTTCGGCCACCAGATCAGCCTGCACCTTGGAACGCCCTTTGCCACCACCGACACCGGCCGGGTCGGCGACCACATGGTGCCGATGCCGCATCTGGGGCTGGTCCTGCCCTTGGACCGATGGCAACCCCTGGCCGACCGCCTGACAGCAGCGGGCGTCGCCTTTGTCCTGCCACCGCAGGTCCGCTTCCCGGGTCAACCGGGCGAGCAGTGGACGATGTTTTTCCGCGACCCCGCCGGCAACCCGATCGAGATCAAGGGCTTCCGTGATCTGGCGGCGGTGTTCAAGGGGTAGGGAAACGCAGGTCGCCGACCCTGGACAGCGCAAAGTTATGATAAGGCCGGTGCGGCAAACAGCGCACTGGCAATCAGCCACAGCCCCCAGGCGATCAGCGGCAGGCTGCCAAGCTTTGCCAAAAGCACACCCCTTGGGGCCAGCTTTTCGACGGCGACGGCAAGGGTCAGGATGGCGATTATGGTCAGGCTCATGACCCCACCGACGAACAGGACCAGCATCATGGCCCAGCAACAGCCGATGCAGCACAGACCCTGACCAAGCCCCATTCGTAGCGCGCCGTTTCGTCCTGCCCGCCAGCCCGCCTGACAGGCCGCATCGGGCCGGCGGCAATGGGCCAGAAAGGCGATCTTCGGCGGGGGTCAACTGAAAGACGCCCGCCACCAGCAGAACGCCACCGGCCACAAAATCGTCCTGCAGCTTTCCCATCGGCGACAGGATGTCGGCGCGCAGGAACCCCCAGTGAAGCACGGTTGCCGCCAGACTGAAGCCTGTCCAGGCCAGAAGATACCCAGCCAGAAACCAGTGACCGCCGCCAGGCATCGCGGGGCGGTGGTCAGCCGCAACGCGACCGTAGGCCCGCAGCGCAGGGCCCGCCGAAGGCAACATCATCGCCCCCATCATCACCGCCCACATCAGGAATACCGCGACACTTTCCGGCAGCGCCCAGGCACCGGTCATTGGCATCATCAGGGTCACAACCGGCGAAGACATGTTGGCGATGGACCACAGGATCAACCCCCAGCCGATAAGGGACAGAGCCACCAGCATGCCCTGACCATTCCCCACGACCATTTCGGCGAGCCCCTTGCGCAATGCCATCCTCCACGGTTGCCGGGCCGCTGATGGCCGCTGGCGGAAACCTTAGGTGCGGCAATCACCCTCTGGCAAGCTACAGGGCAGGTCGATGACATCACTGTTTCGCGGGATTGTGGAGCCGCAAAGGCGGGAACGCACGTCACAAAACCTTCACTAGACAAGGTTCAACACTTCCTGTTTTTAGGAAATATGGAAACCGACCGCGCCACCACCGCCTTTGCCACGCTTGGCCATCCTGACCGGCTGGCGGTCTTTCGTCTGCTGATGCGGTTCGCACCGCAAGGCGTGCGCCCGACCGAGATTGCCGCCGCACTGGACCTGAAAGCCAACACCCTGTCGCATCATCTGGCCGACCTTGCCGCGGCTGACCTTGTGCAGGTCAACCGCCAGGGCCGCTCGCTGTATTACACCGTCGATCTGCAGGCCACGCAGGCCCTGATCGGCTATCTTGCTCTGGATGTCTGCCGGGCGCGGCCTGACCTTATGTCCCCGTTCACTCCCGCTGAAATGGAGCCCGCCATGCGCGACACCGACTTTGACGTCCTCTTCATCTGCTCGGGCAACTCGGCCCGCTCGATCTTTGCCGAGGCCCTGCTGCGCGACCTAGGTCAGGGCAAGTTTCAATCGTTTTCAGCCGGTTACCTCCCGAACACCCAGCCAAACCCCATGGCACTAGAGGTGCTGGCCCGCAACGGTCACGACATCACCAGCCTGCGGTCCAAGCATGTGTCCGAATTCCAGAAGCCCGACGCCATCGTGATGGATTTCGTCTTCACCGTCTGCGACACAGCGGCGGGTGAGGAGTGCCCGCCCTGGAAGGGTCAGCCGATCACCGGCCACTGGGGTCTGCCCGACCCGGTAAAGGCCACAGGCACCGAAGCCGAAAAGGCGCTGGTCTTTGCGCAGACCTACGCCATGCTGCGCCGCCGGATCATGGCCTTCGTCGCCCTGCCGTTCCTTAGCCTGAACAAGATGTCCCTGCAGCACGGCGTCGATGCGATCAGCACCGACGCGCTGAAATCCGAAAAGGCCTGACCGATGCCCCGCATTGCGTTGAACGGCCTGGGCCGGATCGGAAAACTGGTGCTTCGCGACCTGATCGACAGCGGGGCAGGTGGCGACATCGTGCTGCTCAATGATCCGGTGGGCGACGCGGAACAGCATGCCCTGCTGATGGAGTTTGATTCTGTCCACGGCCGCTGGCGCACCCCGGTCAGCCATACCGACGCCGCGCTGGTCCTGAATGGCCAGGCCATCCGCCTGACCCATGAAAAGACGCTCGACGCGCTGCCGCTGGCCGATATCGACATCGTCGTCGACTGCACCGGGGTCTTCAAGACCGCCGCGAAAATCGCCCCCTACTTCGCCGCCGGCGTGAAAAAGGTTGTGGTCAGCGCGCCCGTAAAGGATGGCGGGGCGCTCAATCTGGTCTACGGCGTCAACCACCACCTCTACGACGGCTCGCAGGCGCTGGTCACGGCGGCCAGTTGCACCACCAACTGCCTTGCGCCAGTGGTCAAGGTGATCCACGAAGGCCTTGGTATCCGTCACGGGTCGATCACCACGATCCATGACGTGACCAACACGCAGACCATCGTTGACCGACCGGCAAAAGACATGCGCCGCGCGCGGTCCGCCCTTTTGAACCTGATCCCGACTTCGACCGGCAGCGCCACCGCGATCACGCTGATCTACCCTGAACTCAAAGGCCGCCTGAACGGTCATGCCGTCCGCGTGCCGCTGCTGAATGCCTCGCTGACCGATTGCGTGTTCGAGATCGAACGCCCGACCACGGTGGACGAGGTCAACGCCCTGTTTTCCGCCGCTGCTGACGGGCCGCTCAAAGGCATCCTCGGCTATGAGACGCGCCCGCTGGTATCTTCCGATTTCACCAACGACCCGCGCTCGGCCATCATCGACGCGCAATCGACCATGGTGATCAACGGAACCCAGGTAAAGATCTACGCCTGGTATGACAACGAATGGGGCTATTCCTGCCGCCTTGCCGACATCACCCGCATGGTCGCAGGTTCGATCTGATGGCCTTTCTTCTGTTCCCAGATATCCCGGAAGGGTCCGGGAGGGCAGCGTCCTCCCGGTGCTGGCGACAGGCATGACGGCGCAGAACCCGCTCCGCGCCTACGCCGCCGTCACCGCCGCCTACTGGGCCTTCATGCTGACCGACGGCGCGTTGCGGATGCTTGTCCTTTTGCACTTCAACAGCCTTGGCTTTTCGCCGGTCCAACTGGCCTGGCTGTTCCTGCTGTATGAGGTCGCGGGCATCGCCACCAACCTTGCCGCCGGTTGGCTGGCCGCCCGCTTCGGCCTTGCCGCGACGCTTTATGCGGGCCTCGCGCTGCAGATTGCCGCCCTTGCAGCACTGGCGCAGCTTGATCCCGGCTGGGGCATCGCCGCGTCGGTGGCCTTCGTCATGGCGGTGCAAGGGGTGTCGGGCGTGGCCAAGGATCTGGCCAAGATGTCCTCGAAATCCGCCGTCAAACTGCTGGCCCCGGCCGAGGATGGCGGGCTGTTCCGCTGGGTCGCCATGCTTACCGGGTCCAAGAACGCAGTCAAAGGTCTGGGCTTCCTGCTTGGCGCGGCACTCCTTGCCACCGCTGGTTTTCACACCGCCGTCTGGGGCATGGCCGGGGTCCTGACTCTGATCCTTGCCGCCGTCGTCCTGTTCCTGCCGGCAGGCCTTCCCGGCCGGATGAAGTCGTCCGAGGGCTGGTCCGGCTGGCGCTCGACCGATCCCCGCGTCAACCGGCTGTCGCTGGCCAGATTGTTCTTGTTCGGTGCCCGCGATGTCTGGTTCGTCGTCGGCATTCCAGTTTATTTTCAGGCGGTTCTGTCCGATGGCACCCCCGATGGCCGCCGCATGGCGTTCTTCATGGTCGGCGCATTCATGGCGCTGTGGATCATCGCGTACGGCGCGGTGCAGGCCGCCGCCCCACGGCTTTTGGGGGCCAAGGTCCAGCCTCTGGAGGCGGTCACCGTCAAGGCAATCCGCTGGGCCGGCTACCTTGTCCCCATCCCCTTCGCGCTTGCCGCTGCCGCCTGGGTTGCGGGCGATCCGACCGCTTGGCTGACCACGACGCTGATTGCCGGACTTCTGATTTTCGGCTTTGTTTTTGCAGTCAATTCCTCGGTCCATTCCTACCTGATCCTTGCCTTCGGTCAGGCCGACCGCATCACCCGGGACGTGGGCTTCTACTACATGGCCAATGCGACCGGGCGGCTGATCGGGACGTTGCTTTCCGGCCTCAGCTATCAGCTCGGCGGCCTGCCCCTGTGCCTTGCCACCGCCGGGGGGATGGCGGCGGCCAGCTGGCTTGCCCTGCGCCGCATGGCCCCCTGAACCGGCTTTCCATCGCGCCGCGTGCGGCCTATAAGACCCGCAAAGCAACAGGAAAACCGCCATGCGCCAGGCCACGGTCACCCGCAAGACCGCCGAGACCGAGATCACGGTCACCGTCAATCTGGACGGCACCGGCGCGCATGACTGTCAGACCGGTGTCGGCTTTTTCGACCACATGCTGGACCAGCTGGCCCGCCACAGCCTGATCGACCTGACGATCCGTGCCAAAGGTGATCTGCACATCGACGACCACCACACGGTCGAGGATGTCGGCATCGCCCTCGGCCAGGCCCTGACGAAAGCCCTTGGCGACAAGCGCGGCATCCGGCGTTACGGCCATTTCCGGCTGGCGATGGATGATGCGCAGATCGTTACCGCTTTGGACCTGTCGGCCCGGCCCTATCTGGTCTGGAATGTGGAGTTCCCCACCCCGAAGATCGGCAGCTTCGACACTGAACTGGTGCGCGAATTCTTTCAGGCATTCGCCACCCATGGCGGCATCACTTGCCATGTCGACAAGGCCCACGGCCTGAACAGCCACCACATCGCCGAGGCCGCCTTCAAATCCGTCGCGCGTGCCTTGCGCGACGCGGTCGAGGCTGACCCCCGGCTTGGCAACGCGCTTCCCACCACCAAAGGCGCGCTGTGAGCCTGACCG
>CAIXBE010000421.1 GCA_903917595.1 uncultured Rhodobacterales bacterium | reverse complement strand
TTTGACGGTGGGGGTGGCCACGGTCAGCGTCGGTTTGCCGTTGGCGGCGATGACGGAGAACCGGCTGCGGGCTTGCTCGGCCCCGGTCTCGTCGATCAGGACGGCGTCCCAGGGGCCGGGGGGCAGGCCAAGGGTCGAAAAGCGGAAGGCGCGGTTGTAGGTCGGCTCCAGCCCCTCGACCGAGGTGACGATCCCCGCCCCGGCATCGCCGCCACGGGGCACGATGCGGACGCCCCAGATCGCGTCGCCGGGAAGATAACCACGGGCGACAAAACTGCCGCCCTCTGGCACCAGACGCGGCTCGATTGCCAGCATGGCGGGGGCATCGACGGGGGTGACGGTCAGGTCGGCAATCACCGCGCGGTGGTCGGAGGGCCAAGCCTCAAAACCCATGTCCACGTCCGGGTTTTCGGGTTCGCCCAAGACCATTGCCCCGCGCACGGTGGCGTTGGCGGCGAAGACATAGTCGATGCGGTCAAGGCTTTCGCCGTCGCGGGTCACGGGAAAGGGAAAGCCGGGGGAATAGGTCAGGCCGGGGCGCGCGACCGGATCGGGATGAGCGGTGCGGAAGGTGTCGGTGAAGCCTGCCGCCTGCATCCGCAGGGTCACGGGCCAGGCGACAGCGGCGGTCATTGCGGGGCGGAGGCCGATGGCGGCGGTGGTATAGTCCAGATGCGAGGGGGTGTTGAAATCGCCGGTCACGATCACCGGGGTGCCGGTCTTGATCAGGGGTTCCAGCGCTGAGGCATAGGGGTCGATTTCGGCCAAGCGGCTGTCGGCCTCACCTTGCAGGACCTCCTCCATGCTGGCGCCGTCGCGCATCAGGTCCGGGCCGTAGGGGTCGGAGGTGAGGTGCAGATTGCCCAGCGCCACCACCTTGCCGGGGGCGACCATCGCCCAGACATGGGGCGCGTCGGCGTCCAGACCGGCGAGGGGGTAGACGGATTGGCCGGTATCGCTGCGCTCGCCCAGCTTGGGGTCGAAAAGCGGCACGCGGCTGATGATATGGCGGCGGAGGTCGACGTAGGGGTAACCGGCAGCGGCGGCAATGGCGGCGGTCTGGCCGTCGGGTTCCTGCAGGCCGACGATGTCGGCGTCTGACTCGCGGAGGATGCGGATCACCTCGGGTTGGCTGACCTGCACGCCGCCATACCAGATGTTGAAGGACATGATGCGCAGGTCGACACTTTCGTCGGCCAGCGCAGGGCTTGCAAGGGCAAGGACAGCGGCAAGCAGGGATACCGGACGCATTCGCTTCTCCATCGACTGACTGGATTGTCAGTGTGAGGGCGAATCATCACCGGGAGAAGACATTTCTGCCGTAGACAGCTTCGGCCTCTCCGGCCGGTAGCTTGACGCCGTGACACTTTCGAAAAGGGAGCCGAACGCCCCCCCTTGTGGCAGGTTCGGGCATAGGGGCTTTCCGCAAGGGCAACCTGATGACGGATTTCACGCGCCGCCGGGACGGCAGCGCGTGGATCGTCGCTTTGCGTCAGAACTTGTAGCCGATCCGGAAGGCAACACTTGAAAAGTCGCCTTCGATGTTATCAGCCGGAAATTCCACGAAGTTGTCTGCAACCAGGTCACGCTGCAGATACTCCAGACCGACCACAACCCGGTCCGTCACCAGGAACTCGGCACCGATGCCATAGGCGAAACCGTCCGCATTGACCGGAGTGAGGCCACTGTTTGCCCATTCCGTCCTGCTCCAGCCTACGACGGCATAGGGAAGGACCCGGCCAAAGGCATAACCGGCACGGGCTTTCAGGTCGAGCATGTCGGTATAGAAATAGTCCGGAAACGCGTCCAAGGCCGGTTCGCCCGAGAGAAAGGCAATTTCACCGCCAAGCACGAGGTTCCCGATCTGGTGGTTATATCCGGCGAAAACCCCATTCATCGAGCCGCCGCCGTCAAAGCTGCTGTCGAAAACGTCATTGACAAAAAACGAGTTGGTATAGCTGGAATTGGCGGACTGGACACCAACGTAGGCGCCGCTCCAGTCTTGGGCGACAGCCGTGTCGGCAAGAGCGACGAGCGCCACGGTCATGAACACATGCTTCATATCATAAATCCCTGCGGTTACCGTTCCGGCTACCTGAGCTTCAAGCCCGAATAGGCCCCATTTCGTATCGGAACCTTGCGCAATTACAATGCGTCCGGCGATCGGCCGACATTGCTGGGCCGCAGTTGTGACTGGAAAGACACACCGGTTCGGCTGCCCCTGCCTGCCTATCCCATCCGGTAGCTTGACGCCGTGATCCTGCCGAACAGTCCGATGTCCTGGTATGTCATTTTGGTCGTCTCGTCTTTGGCTGAGCCAAGGGCGAAACGCGCTCGGATCGTCGCCCTGCGTCAGAAGCTGTAGGCGATCCGGAAAGCTACGGTCGAAAAGTCACCTTCGATATTCTGGTTCGGCTGTTCAACGAAATAGTCTCCAACCAGATTGCGCTGAAGATATTCCAGACCGACAACAACCCGATCTGTGACCAGGACCTCGGCACCGATGCCAAAGGTGAAACCGTCCGCCGCAACGGGTGTCGCATCAAGGTTTGTCCATTCTGTCCTGCTCCAGCCGACAATGGCATAGGGAAGGACCTGACCAAAGGAATAGCCCGCGCGGGCCTTAAGGTCGAGCATGTCGGTATAGAAATACCCTGGAAACTCCTCATCTTCCGGTTTGCCCGAGAGGTAGGCGAGTTCACCGCCAAACACGAGGTTTCCGATCTGGTGGTTATAGCCAACAAAGACACCGGCCATCGAGCCGACACCGTCAACTGCGCCGTACGGCTCGCCTTCGATAAGATACGTATTGGTAAAGCTGGAGTTGGTAAACTGGGCACCGGCATAAGCCCCGCTCCAGTCCTGAGCGACAGCAGTGTCGGCAAGCCCGAAGAATGCCACTGTCAAGATTTTGGATCCCTGAGCTTCGTGAAGCGGATGTGTAAGTTTCGAACCAATTCGGCGGTCAGATGACCACACGGCGATGCGCGAATGTCAATTCATCCTGTGACTGACCGGTCCCGCTGCGCCGCAGTGGTGACCCCAAAGCCACACCGGCCTGACTGCCCCGAGGCGCTAGCCCATCCGGTAGCTGGACGCCGTAACCCCGCCGAAGAGGCCGGTGTCGTGGTAGACCATGGTCGCAGTCTCGCCCTCGGCCGCGCCAAGGGCGGCGAAGATCGGGACGAAGTGGTCTTCCTCCTTGTGGCAGGTGCGGGCGTAGGGGGCGCTTTCCCAGTCCAGCAGGCGGGCGGTGCGGTCCGCAGGCGTCGCTGCCATGGTTTCGGCCAGCCAGGCATCGAACGCCTCGGACGGAACCTTTGCGCCGGGGCCGAAAAGCCGCAGGTTGTGGTAGGACAGCCCTGAGCCGATGATCAGCACGCCCTCGTCCCGCAGGGGGGCGAGGGCGCGGCCAAGGGCGAAGTGCTGGGCGGGATCATAGCCTTTTCGCAGCGAGACCTGGAAAAGCGGGACGCTGGCGTCGGGATACATGACGAAGGCGGGAACGAAGGTGCCGTGGTCAAAGCCCTGCTTGGCATCCAGCCGCACCGGCAGGCCAGCCGCCCGGATCAGATCTGCGGCCTTTTGCGCCAGATCGGGCGCTCCGGGGGCGTTGTATTTGATCTGGAACGTCTCGGGCGGGAAGCCGGAATAGTCATAGACCATCGGCGGGTTGGCCGATGACATGACGGCAAAGCTGTCATCCTCCCAATGGCCCGAGATCATCAGGATCGCCTTGGGGCGTTCGGGCAGGTCCTTGACCATCTGGACAAAGCTGGCCTCCAGATTGACGAACATTGCGCGCCAGTCGGGCATCCAGGGCCAGGGTCCGCCGCCGTGGCTGATAAAGTAGGTGGGCATGCGGGTCATGATCGGCTCCATCGGTGTTTGGGGGAAGATGGGGGCGGATGCGGGTTTGCGCAATCCTGTGTGAGACGCGGGCTTTGGTGCGGTGACGCACAGAGCGGAGGCGGCTGGGACTTGACCGCCCAACTTGATGCCCCCAAGGTTCGGCCTGGCCCGAGGGAATGCATGCGTATCCTTTTTCACGGCACGATTGTTGTGGTGCTGACGGCGCTGACCCAGCTTGGCGGGCTGGCTTGGCTTTTGTCCCTGCGGTTCCGCCTGCGGCTGCCGGTGTTCCTCTTGGCCTATGCCGTGTTGTGGGGCGGGGCGCAGGTGGTGGCTCCGGCTTTCGGGCGGGTGCCGTTGCCTTGCACGGGAGAGGTCTTGCGCCAACAGTCATGGGTCTACTGCGTGATGCTGCGGAATTTCGTGACGCCGGACCTGGCAGAGGTGGCCGACGATGCTGCCCGTTCGGTCGCTGCACGGTTCCCCGGCACGGTCACACTGGCGCTGGATGGCAGCTTTCCCTTTGGCACCGGCATTCCGCTTTTGCCGCACCTTAGCCATGACGACGGTGAAAAGCTGGACTTTGCCTTCTACTACCGGGACGAAGCGGGCTATGTGATGGGCGAAACGGCCTCGCCTCTTGGCTATTTCGCCTTTCTGCGCGCGGGGGATGAGACGTGTCCCCCGGTCTGGGTGACGCTGCGCTGGAATATGGGCTGGTTTCAGGTCTTGAATCGCGACCTGCAGCTTGAGCCGGGCCGGACACGGGCGCTGATTGCGGCCTTTGTAGATGACCCAAGGGTGGCGAAGATATTTGTCGAACCTCCGGTGGCGGCGCAATTGGGTCTGCAAAGCGACAGGCTGCGCTTTCAAGGTTGCCGGGCCGCGCGGCACGATGATCACATCCATATCCAGCTGTAGGATGGCTTGCCGCCCCCTTGGTGCAGCGCCATAGTTGGCTGCAGTCACAGGCAAAAGGGGATAGCCATGGTCGATTTCTTGCGCAGGGCACCCTTTGATCTGGACCAGTCCGGCATCGACTGGGTTGAACGGACTTTGGCCGCCATGGGGCCACAGGAACGGGCGGGGCAGTTGTTTATCCATTTTTCCATGGGGGCCGATCCGGGCGAGTTGTCGCGGCTTTCCGCCCTCGCCCCTGCCGGGATCACCCGTTTTTTCGGCGGCACGCTTGACGCGGAAGCCGACTTTCTGGATGCGGCACAAGCCGGGGCGAATGTGCCGCTGCTGATCGCCTCCGACCTTGAAGGCTCACGGATGAGTCTGCCGTTCGGGACCGAAGTTCCGAACCCGCTGGCCCTGGCGGCGGTGGATGATCTGCAGGCCAGCCGCGACATCGCCGGGATCATGGCACGCGAGGCGGTGGCGATCGGCGTCAACTGGACCCTCACCCCGGTCATCGACATCAACGCGGCCTTCCGCAGTCCGATCGTCGCCACGCGCGGCTTTGGGTCTGATGTGGCCCGGATCGAGGCGCAGGCCCTGACCCAGATCGCCGCCTTCCAGTCCGAAGGCGTCGCCGCGACCGTCAAGCACTGGCCGGGCGAAGGCCACGACGACCGCGACCAGCATCTGGTGACCACGGTCAACCCGCTGGATATGGACGCGTGGGAGGCGAACCACGGGCGGCTTTACCGCGCGGCAATCGCGGCAGGGGTCAAAGCGGTGATGTCGGCGCATATCGCCTTTCCCGCCTATATCCGGTCGCTGAACCCCGATGCCGGTGTCGAGGCGTTTCGCCCCGCCAGCGTCAGCCGCGACCTGAACCAAGGGCTGCTGCGCGACAAGCTGGGGTTCAACGGGGTCATCCTGTCGGACGCGACCCCGATGGCGGGGTTCGGGGCCTGGGGGCCGCGTTCCATCATGCTGCCCGAAGTGATCAAAAACGGCTGCGACCTGATCCTGTTTTCGGACGACCCCGAAGCCGACCACGCCCTGATCCTGGCCGCAATTTCCGACGGGCGCATCAGCCAGACCCGGCTGGAGACGGCCTTGCGGCGGGTTCTGGGGCTGAAAGCCTCGCTGGGTCTGCATCTGGGGGTGCGCAAGGCGGCGCGCGACCGGATCGGGCTGTCGGGTGACCGGACCGCGGCGCGGGCAGTGACCGCACGCGCGCCCACTTTGGTCAAGGACCTGACCGGGCTAATTCCGCTGTCACCGGCCCGGCACAAACGGGTGCTTGTCGTCTCAGGCGGGGTGGTCATCCCCTTCCTGCCCGAACCTTTGCCTTTGGATCTGCCCGAGCTTCTGCGGGCCGAAGGGTTCGCGGTGACCTTGCACGAAAAGGGCCAGCACATCCGCCCGGAGGATTGGGATCTGGTGATCTATGCCCTGGCCGAAGAGACGCTGTTGACGCGCGGGCGCATCTTTCTGGACTGGCTGAAACTGACGGGCAGCTTCGATGCGGCGATGCAGCGTGTCTGGCATGAGGTGCCGACACTGCTGATCAGCTTTGGCTATCCCTACCTGTTGTATGATGCCCCAAGGGCGCCGTGTTACATCAATGCCTATGCCTCGATGCCGACGATGCAGGCGGCGGTCGTGGATTGTATTGTCGGCCGTGCGCCGTTTCAGGGCACCTCGCCCGTCGATCCCTTCTGCGGGCTGGAGGACGCGCACTACTGACCGGCGGCATGCTTGCATCGGCTGGGAAGGATGGGCATAGTCTCGCCGCATCTGAAACCGGGGAGACGTCTGATGAAACTTACCGCAGCACTTGCCAGCCTTGCTCTTCTTTCTGCCCCTGCCTTCGCGCAGGATGTGCCGGACCTCGCTGGCCGCGAAGTCGTGGTCGTCACCGAAAACGCTTATCCGCCGTTGCAGTTCCTCGACAAGGACGGGGCTGCCGTAGGTTGGGAATATGACGCGATGGCGGAAATCGCCAAGCGGCTGAACATCGTGGTCGTTTATGAAAACACCAGCTGGGACGCGATGATCCCGGCCGTGTCGGAAGGCCAGTATGACCTTGGCATGACCGGCATCACCATCAAGGACGAGCGCAAGGAAAAGGTTGATTTCTCTGAACCCTACATGCGCTCTGAAATGCTGATGATCGTGCGCGGCGATGAGGCACGCTTCACCGATGCAGCCTCGTTTGCGGCCATCCCCGAGCTTTTGGTGTCAGCCCAGCCCGGCACCTCGCCCTTCTATGCCGCGATCTACAACATTCTGGATGGCAACGAGGAAAACCCCCGCGTGATCAAGTTCGAAACCTTCGGGGCCGGGCTTGAAGCGCTGAAAGCCGGGGACGTCGATCTGACCCTGTCGGATTCGACGGCGGCGAATGGCTATGTGCAGGCTTCGGAAGGCGGGCTGAAGATCATCGGCGAGCCGCTGGCGTCGGAAGACTTTGGCTTTATCTTCCCGAAAGGATCGGACCTTGTGGCCCCGGTCAATGCGGCGATTGCTGCCATGAAAGCCGATGGCACCATGGACGCGCTGAATCAGAAGTGGTTCGTCGACTACAAGATGGGCGAGTGATCGGCTCCCCCGGGGCCAGAGCGGTTCAAGTTCTTGTTGAAGCACCAAGCATGCGAATTCAAACATTCGTGGTTTGAATTCGGATTCAACTTGAACTTGAACCGCCAGTACGGTCCCGGGGACTAAAGATGACGCCGAACGCCCAACCCGAAAAGGACTTTCCCTGGTGGCTGGTGATCCTTGCGGTCACCGGCCTTTGGTTGTTCTACCAGATCCTGTCGGACGACTTTTACTATGGAGCCTTGCGCATCCTGTCCAAGGGGCTGGTCGTCACCCTGGCCGTTGCGGTCGTGGCCTATCTTGGAGCCTGCGGGATTGGGCTTGGTCTGGCGGTCATGGGGATGTCGAAGCACATCGTCCTGCGCCAGACCGCGCGGCTTTACATCGAGGTGATGCGGGGCGTGCCGATCATCGTCCTTTTGCTGTATGTCGCCTTCGTGCTGGTGCCGGGCGTGGTCTACGGCGTCAACTGGCTGGCGGGAGAAGACATCGCACGGACCCGCGACGTGCCCTTGCTGTGGCGGGCGGTCTTTGCACTGATGCTGGCCTATTCCGCTTTTCTGGCCGAGGTTTTCCGGGCCGGTCTGCAGGCCGTGGACAAGGGCCAGATCGAAGCGGCGCAGGCCTTGGGCCTGAACGGTTGGCAAAGGTTCCGCCATGTACGATTTCCACAAGCATTCCGGCTGATCCTGCCGCCTTTGGGCAATGATTTTGTCGCAATGGTGAAAGACAGCAGTTTGGTGGCGGTTCTGGGAATCTCCGATGTGGCGCAACTGGCCAAGGTTACGGCGGCCGGAAACTTCCGCTATTTCGAGACCTACAATGTGGCGGCTTTCCTGTATCTGGTGATGACCATCGGCCTGTCGCTGGTCTTGCGGCGGTTCGAGGCCCGGATGCGGTCTCGCGGGCAGCACGGGTCATGAATCGAGCGGCTTGCGCCGCACGCTTGTTGTCTCGCCTCTGCGCGTGAAGAACGCGCAACCGGCTTGGGTGTTGGGGGTTTCACACCCCCAAACCCCCGTGGAGTATTTTTGAAAAGAGCAACTCTGGATATTGCCGGTCTGCGGGCCTAGCTTTCCGGGCAAAGGAGATAAGTTATGAACGTGCTTTTGGAACCCTGGGACACCGCCTTTGGTCTGCCGCCCTTTGCGCGCATCCGGGATGAGGATTTCGGCGCGGCCTTTGACTTGGCGCTGGACCGGGCGCGGGCGGCCATCGCGGCGATTGCCGAGGGGCCGGGCACCAGCTTTGTCGAGGTGATCGAGGCGCTGGAACTGGCGGAAGGCGATCTGGACCGGGTGGCGGGCGTGTTTTACAACCTTGCCGGGGCCGACAGCACCCCCGCGCGCGAGGCGCTGCAGCGCGATCTGGCCCCGAAGATGAGCGCGTTTTCATCCCAGGTTACCAACAATCAGGCGTTATGGGCAAAGATCGAGGCGCTTTGGCAGGGCCGCGAGGGCCTTGACCTGACGCCCGAGGCCGCGCGGGTGTTGAAGCTTTACCGGCA
This sequence comes from uncultured Rhodobacterales bacterium, assembly GCA_903917595.1. Lineage (GTDB taxonomy): Bacteria > Pseudomonadota > Alphaproteobacteria > Rhodobacterales > Rhodobacteraceae > Tabrizicola > Tabrizicola rara. The sequence goes on along the minus strand of CAIXBE010000421.1, from coordinate 8,593 downwards.
GATGTTCCTGCGGTCGGGTGCGGCGATGGAGGGGGCGAAGGCTGAACGTCTGACAACCGTCAAATCGCGGTTGGCGGTTTTGGGCACGCGGTTTTCGCAGAACCTGCTGGCCGACGAGCGGGCCTGGTTCATGGATCTGCCCGAGGCCGATTTTGCCGCCCTGCCGGGCTTTGTGCAGGAGGCCGCGACCTCTGCGGGGGCCGAGCGGGACCGGGGGCCGGTGGTGACGCTGAACCGGTCGCTGATCGTGCCTTTCCTGCAGTTCTCGCCGAACCGGGCCTTGCGGGAAAAGGCCTATGAGGCCTGGGCCGCGCGGGGGGCCAATGGCGGCGAGACCGACAACCGGGGCGTTGCCGCCGAGACGCTGGCCTTGCGGGCCGAGCGGGCGGGTTTGCTGGGCTATGCCGACTTTGCCGCATTCAAGCTGGAGCCGGAGATGGCGAAGACTCCGGATGCCGTGCGCGACCTGTTGATGCAGGTCTGGCGACCGGCGCGGGCCAAGGCGCTTGCGGATGCGGCGGTGCTGGAAGCGATGCTGGTGGCCGACGGGTTGCCCGCGCCGCTGGAGGCCTGGGACTGGCGCTATTACAGCGAGAAACGCCGCAAGGCAGACCATGATCTGGATGAGGCGGTGCTGAAGCCTTACCTGTCGCTGGACGCGATGCTGGGGGCGCAGTTCGACTGTGCGGGCAAGCTGTTCGGGCTGGAATTCCGCGAGATCGACGGCCCGTTCTATCACCCCGACGTGCGCGGATGGGAGGTCACGCGGGGCGGGCGGCATCTGGCGGTTTTCCTTGGCGACTATTTTGCGCGTGGATCGAAGCGGTCGGGTGCCTGGTGTTCGGCGATGCGGGGCCAGCGCAAGCTGGGCGGTGAGGTGCGGCCGATCGTGGTCAACGTCTGCAACTTTGCCAAGGGCAACCCGTGTCTGTTGTCCTATGACGATGCGCGCACCCTGTTCCACGAATTCGGCCACGCGCTGCACCAGATGCTGTCGGACGTGACCTATGGGTTCATAAGCGGCACCAGCGTCGCGCGGGACTTTGTCGAATTGCCCAGCCAGCTTTATGAACACTGGCTGGAGGTGCCTTCGGTGCTTGAGGCCCATGCGCGGCACCATGAGACCGGCGAACCGATGCCCGCCGACATGCTGGCGCGGTTGTTGGCGGCGGGGACCTATAATCAGGGCTTTGCCACGGTGGAATTTGTCGCATCGGCGATGGTCGATCTGGAGTTTCACAGCGGCACGCCTTCGGCCGATCCGATGCAGAAGCAGGCCGAGGTTCTGGAGGCTTTGGGCATGCCCCGGGCGATCCGGATGCGCCACGCCACGCCGCAATTCGCGCATGTGTTCAGCGGCGACGGCTATTCCAGCGGCTATTACAGTTATATGTGGTCAGAGGTGATGGACGCCGATGCGTTCGCGGCCTTCGAGGAGACGGGCGATCCGTTTGACCCTGCGACGGCGGCCAGACTGGAACGTTTCATCCTTTCGGCGGGTGGGTCCGAGGATGCCGAAGCTCTGTATCTGAAATTCCGGGGCAAGATGCCGGGGGTCGAGGCGCTGTTGAAGGGCCGGGGGCTTCTGGACGCAGCATAGGAGAGACGCGGATGGAACTGTTTCACAACTGGAACTCGGGAGAGGCGCTGTCGCATCTGATGGCGATGGTGGTGGCCTATATGCTGGCGCTGCCGATCGGTTGGAACCGAGAGAAGGAAGAGCGCAGCGCAGGTGTTCGGACCTTTCCCCTGGTGGCCATGGCGGCCTGCGGCTTTGTGCTGATTGCGAACGGCGTGCCCGGGGGGGCGACCCCGGACGCGCAGTCGCGCATTCTTGCCGGGTTGATGACCGGGATCGGCTTTGTTAGTGGCGGCGCCATACTGAAGCAAGGCAACCGGGCGATGGGAACAGCCACGGCTGCGAGCCTTTGGGCAACCGGGGCCATCGGGGCCGCGGTGGGGTATGGGCAACTCGACATCGCGGTGATCTTAAGCCTGGTGGTCCTTTTGACGCTTATTCTGTTGGCACCACTTCACAAAGCGGCGCAAACCCCAGAGGGTTAGGGCGGGACCGCCTTGGTTCGGCGGCGATCCCGAATTCAATCACTGGCCGCGTGCGGCGAGCTTTTCGACGGCATCGGCCGTGCGCTTGGTGTTGTCGGAAATCGCGATCGCGATGAAGAACATGCCCATCAGCAGGATGGCATAAAGCGGCCCGCCAATGATGAAGAGCAGGCCCTGGGCCTGACCATTCGCCAGCGCCATGACGCCGACGGCGATACCGGCCAGAGCGACAAGTGCGCCGAAGATCCACACGATGGCTTCGAACGATCTGATAATGAACTGACGCATTCCCTTGGTTCCTTTCTATGGTTGTGAGGTTACAGGATGCTACAAAATGTTGTGCCACTCAATCAGATTTTCACCCCTGAATTCGTTTCCGAACCTGCCCGGGCGGATGGCCAAACCGGGCCTTGAACGCGCGCGAAAGGGTCGAGGGGCTGGAAAATCCGGTCCGAAGGGCGACTTCCGCAAGGGGATGGCGCGTGTCAGTCAGCATCCGGCGGGCCGCTTGCAGGCGCAAGTCCAGCGCGTGGGCGGCGGGGGTGGTGCCAAGTGATTGATGGAAAAGAGTTTCCAGACGGCGGGCGGACAAACCCACTGACGCGGCGGTCGTGGCGGCGGTTTCCGGGCTGTCGATTCGGGCCTCCATCCGGGCGAGGGCGGCGGCGACGCGGGGGTCAAGGGCCGGGTCAGGTGTGGCGGGGGCGATCTGGGGTTCGGCTCCGGGGCGGGCTTGGGTCAGAAAGCTCATCGCCACTTGCCGGGCCAGGGCAGCACCATGCCGCGTTCGGATCAGGTGCAGCATGAAATCGGCGGCGGGGGCGGCACCGGCGATGGTCACGCGGTTGCGGTCGATCACAAAGCGGTCGGGGACGACGTCGACATGGGGGTGGGCGGCGGCGAGGTCCTCAAGGTCCTCCCAATGCACGGTCGCGCGGTGGCCGTCCAGAAGTCCGGCGCGGGCCAGAACCCAAGGGGCGGCGTCGATGCCGCCGACAAGCTGGAACCGGGGGGCAATACGGCGCAGGTCGTGGATCAGGGGGCGGGTGGCGACTTCGGCCAGCCGGTAGCCTGCGACGACGATCAGCGCATCCGCGCCGACGGCATGGGACAGCGGGCCGGAGGAGGGCAGTTCGATCCCGCAGGTCAGGGGCACCGGAGCCCCGTCGGGGGAGACAACGCGCCAGCGATACGCCTCGTGCCCCAGTTGGCGGTTGGCGTTGCGCAGGGGGTCAAGCGCCGAGGCGACCTCAAGGATCGAGGCCTGCGGCAGAACCAGCAGGGCGAGGGTCAAGGGCTGGGTGGCGGGCTGAAAGATGGTATTTTGCGTCATTAGAATTTCGTAAACTGCCAAGAACGGTTTGGGAAGCCCGCTATGGTAAGCGATCAGATCGGGGAGGATTCCATGCCGCTGGCCATGAACAAGGAAGTTTTCATCACCTGTGCCGTAACCGGTTCAGGCGGGACGCAGGACCGTTCGCCACATGTGCCGCGGTCGCCGAAACAGATCGCCGAAAGCGCGATTGCGGCGGCCAAGGCGGGGGCGGCAATCGTGCATTGCCATGTGCGCGACCCGGAAACCGGCAAGCCAAGCCGCAAGCTGGAATATTACCGCGAGGTGACCGACCGGATCCGGGACTCGGATACCGATGTGGTGCTGAACTTGACCGCCGGGATGGGCGGCGACATGTTCTTTGATGGCACCGAAAACATGACCGAGATGGCGGCGATTTCCGATATGTGCGGCGCGGAAGAGCGCGTCGCCCATATCGTCGAATGCCGCCCGGAGATCTGCACGCTGGACTGCGGCACGATGAACTTCAACGAAGCCGACTATGTCATGGTCAACACCCCCGGCATGCTGCGCGACATGGCGCGGCGGATGACGGCGGCGGGTGTGCGGATCGAGATCGAGGCGTTTGACACTGGCCATCTGTGGCTGGCCAAGCAGCTTGCCTCCGAAGGTGTCATCCCCGAGCCGGTCTTGGTGCAGCTCTGCATGGGCGTTCCGTGGGGCGCCCCTGACGATCTGAACACCTTCATGGCGATGGTGAACAACGTCCCCGCAGGCTGGCACACCTCGGCCTTCGGCCTTGGCCGGAACGAGATGGCCTATGTCGCCGCCGCCGTGCTTGCCGGTGCCAATGCCCGGGTGGGTCTGGAAGACAACCTGTGGCTGGACAAGGGCGTGCTGGCCACCAACGCGCAACTGGTGGAGCGCGCCGCGACCATCATCGAGAACATGGGCGCGCGGGTGATCACTCCGGCGGAAGTGCGGGCGAAGCTGAAGCTGGAGAAGCGGGCACCGTTGCCGAAGTGAACTGACACAAGCCCCCCACCCCATCCCTCCCCCACAGAGGGGGGAGGGAGGTGCCCCAAACCGGGGGCGGCAATAGATGGCCAGGGCGGCCCCCTCCCCCCCTGTGGGGGAGGGATGGGGTGGGGGGGCCGTTGGACAAGGCAAGGAACGCAGAAATGAACCGGAAAGCAGCAATCATTGGTGGTGGGGTTATTGGCGGCGGCTGGGCCGCGCGGTTCTTGCTGAACGGCTGGGATGTGGGGGTGTTCGACCCCGATCCCGAGGCCGAACGCAAGATCGCGGCGGTGATGTCGAACGCGCGCTTGGCACTGCCTGCGCTGTCGGATGTGCCGATGCCCGCCGAAGGCAAGCTGACCTTTCACGGCACCATCGGCGAGGCGGTCGAAGGTGCCGAATATGTGCAAGAGTCGGTTTCCGAGCGGATCGAGTTGAAGCACAAGGTTTACGCCCAGTTGCAGCAGGCGCATCCCGGCGTGCTGATCGGGTCTTCGACGTCTGGCTTCAAGGCCAGCGACCTGCAAAAAGGCAGCCCCGCGCCGCAGAACATCATCGTCGCACATCCGTTCAACCCGGTCTATCTGCTGCCGTTGTCGGAAGTGTCGGGGTCACCTGCGAACCCTCCGGCGGTCGTGGAAAAGACGGTCGAGATCATGAAGGCCATCGGGATGTTCCCGCTGGTGATCCGCCACGAGATCGACGCCTTCATCGGCAACCGGTTCCTTGAGGCGGTCTGGCGTGAGGCTTTGTGGATGCTGAAAGACGGCATCGCCACGACTGAAGAAATCGACGAGGCGATCCGCATGGGCTTTGGCCTGCGCTGGGGGCAGATGGGCCTGTTCGAGACCTACCGCATTGCCGGCGGTGAGGCCGGGATGCGGCACTTCATGGCGCAGTTCGGCCCGACGCTGAAATGGCCTTGGTCCAAGCTGATGGATGTGCCCGAGTTCAACGAGGAGCTGGTCGATCTGGTCGCAGGCCAATCCGACGCGCAATCCGGCATGTATGGCATCCGCGAGTTGGAACGCATCCGCGACCGCAACCTTGTGGGCTTTCTGCGGTCGCTGAAGGAAAGCAACTGGGGCGCGGGCAAGGTGCTGCTTGAACATGACGCGGCCCGCGCTGCGGTGTTCAACGCCGAGATGGCCAAGGGGCTTGATACGGCCGCCAAGGCGGCGCCGCTGGTCATGTATCAGGGCCAGGTCCTGCCCGGGTGGATCGACTACAACGGCCACATGACCGAAAGCCGCTATTACTTCGTGAATTCGGAAACCGTCGACAACCTGCTCCGCACCATCGGCGCGGGCATGGATTATGTCGCGGCGGGACATTCGTTCTACTCGGCCGAAACCCATATCCGCCATCTGGGTGAGGCCAAGCTGGGCGATCAGGTCCGGGGCGAGCTGCAGATCATCAGCGCCGATGAAAAGCGTTTTCGCAGTTTCGTGCGCGTGATGGTGGGCGACACCTGTGTCGCGACGATCGAACAGCTTTGCCTGCATGTGAACATGGCCGAGGGCAAGTCCGCCCCGGCCTCGGCTGAGGTTTGGGCCAAGCTGAAGGCCATTGCCGAGGCGCATGCGGGTCTGCCGTTGCCGGAAGGCGCAGGCAGGGCGGTCGGGCAGAAGAAGTGAATCGCCGCATCCTGATCACGGCAGGCGCGAATGGCATCGGGCTGGTGATGGCCCGTGCTTTTGCAGCTGAAGGCGACCGGGTCTGGGTGACGGACGTGGACGCAACAGCGATTGCGGCGCTGCCTGCGGGCATCCGGGGCACGGTCTGTGACGCCGGAAACGAAGCGGCCATGAAAGGGCTTTTCACCGAAATCGCCACGGACTGGGGTGGGCTGGATGTGCTGTGCGCCAATGCCGGGATCAAGGGCCCGACAGCGGCGATCGAGGACATGCCGCTGGACGGCTGGCACCAGTGTCTGGGCGTCAACCTTGACGGTGCGATGCTGGCCGCAAAATACGGCGCACGGGTGATGAAACCGGCGGGACATGGGGTGATGATCTTCACCTCATCGACGGCAGGGATCTACGGCGTGCCCTACCGCGCGCCCTATGTGGCGGCGAAATGGGCGGTCATCGGTCTGATGAAGACCGTGGCGATGGAGCTTGGCCCCTTCGGCATCCGCGCCAATGCGATTTGCCCGGGGTCGGTGTCCGGCCCCCGCATCGACAAGGTGATCGAGGCGGAGGCTGCGGCCAAGGGAAAGACAGCCGACGAGGTTCGGCAGGGCTATGCCTCGGGCACCGCGCTGAAGCGGCTTTCCGATCCCGAAGACGTTGCGCACATGGCGCTGTTCCTGGCCTCTGACGGGGCGCGCATGGTTTCAGGCCAGGCGATGACCGTCGACGGCTTTACCATCAATCCCGATCCGTGAGGGCACAATGGACTTTGGTCTGAACGAAGAACAACAGATGATCGTCGACGCGACCCGCGCTTTCGTCGAAACCGAGCTTTATCCGCATGAACTGGCGGTCGAACGCAGCGGCCATCTGCCCATCGAACTGATCCGCGAGATCCAGAAAAAGGCAATGGCGGCAGGACTTTATGCCGCCAACATGCCAGTGGAGCTTGGTGGTGCGGGGCTCGATACCCTGTCCTGGCTTCTTTATGAAAAGGAACTGGGCCGGGCGAACTATGCCTTGCACTGGACTTGTGTGGCGCGGCCGTCGAACATCCTGCTGGCCGGGAATGCCGAACAGCGCGAGCAATACCTGATGCCCTGCATCCGGGGCGAGACCTGGGATTGTCTGGCGATGACCGAACCGGGTGCCGGGTCGGACCTGCGGGGGATGAAGGCCAGCGCCCGGCAGGATGGCGATGACTGGGTGCTGAACGGCACCAAGCATTTCATCAGCCATGCCGATCTGGCGGGCTTTTCCATCGTCTTCATGGCCACGGGCGAGGAAGACACTCCGCGCGGACCCAAGAAGAAGATCACGGCGTTTTTCGTGGACAAGGGGACCAAGGGCTTCACAGTGCGCGATGGCTACCGCAACGTGTCGCACCGGGGTTACACCAACGGCATCCTTGAGTTCGACGATTGCCGCCTGAACAAGCGCCAGATCCTGGGCGAGGCCCACAAGGGATTCGAGGTCGCCAATTCCTGGCTGGGGGCTACGCGGTTGCAGGTCGCGTCGACCTGCCTTGGCCGCGCCGAGCGGGCGCTGACCCTCGCCATCGCCTATGCCGCCGAGCGCAAGCAGTTCGGGCAAGCGATCGGCAAATTCCAGGGGATCAGCTTCAAGCTGGCCGACATGGCAATGGAGTTGAAGGCAGCGGAACTTCTTACCCGGGAGGCCGCGTGGAAATACGATCAGGGCACGGTGACCGAAGCCGACATGTCGATGGCCAAGCTGAAGGCGACCGAGGTGCTGGCGATGGTGGCCGACGAGGCGATCCAGATCCACGGCGGCATGGGGCTGATGGATGAGCTGCCCCTGGAACGCATCTGGCGCGACAGCCGGGTGGAGCGGATCTGGGAAGGCACCTCCGAGATCCAGCGCCACATCATCAGCCGCGAACTTCTGCGCGCGGTCGGGGGTTGAAAGCGGCGGAACCGGGGGTTTCACACCCCCGGACCCCCGTGGGATATTTAGGGACAGAAAATGCAGACTTCCTTCGACTCTGGTAACCGCGCGTTAATGTTGATCGGCGACTTTGGCTGCACGGTACAGGCGGGGACGCCGATGACCGTGACGGGAAATGGCACCTCGCTTCGGATTCCGGGGCGAGGTGTTCCTATTTTCTGTCTGAAAATATCCTCTGGGGGTCCGGGGGGCGAAGCGCCCCCGGCGATCAATGCAGCAGCAGGAGGTCGGGCATGAGCCGCCTTGATCGTTTGCTTCGTCCTAAGACCATTGCGGTTCTGGGGGCCGGATGGGCGCGGAACGTCATCGAGCAATGCCAGAAGATGGGTTTCAAGGGTCAGGTCTGGCCGGTGCATCCGACCAAGTCAGAAATCGGGGGGTTGAAGGCCTACCCTTCCCTTGCCGACCTTCCGGAGCCGCCTGATGCCACCTTCATCGGCGTGAACCGCTTGGCCACGGTCGAAGTGGTCGAGGAGTTGTGCCAGATGGGTGCGGGGGGCGCGATCTGTTTCGCCTCTGGCTGGACCGAGGCGGGCGAGCCGGGCTTGCAGGACAAGCTGGTCGCAGCTGCGGGCGGGATGCCGATCCTGGGGCCGAACTGTTATGGGGTGAT
>CAIXBE010000420.1 GCA_903917595.1 uncultured Rhodobacterales bacterium | reverse complement strand
CTGCAGCGCCAGTCGCGGGGCAAGGCGGGCATAGGATTGCCGCAGCTCCACCCCGGCCTCCTGCGCCAGCGCCACCAGTTGATCCCGCGCCCGCTCATAGAGGCGGGAATCCGTCGGATGGGCGATGTTCTTTTCCATCACTGTCGTGTCCACCGTAACCGCCCGGTTGCCACCGCCTTATGAAGTGGGGGATTTTCCACTAAGCCACTGTCGTTATTGACGTCGTTAACGACGTCGTTTGCGATGGGGATGATATGCGGCAAGAAGTCATGACTGGTGCAGAACGGCGGCGTCGGTTGTCGGACAGCGAGAAGCGCTCGATCCTGGGGGAGGTTGGAGTGCGCGGGGCGACGGTGGCCGAGGTTGCTCGTCGGCACGACCTAACCCGGCCGCACATCTATCCGTGGCGTGCCGAGATGCGGCATCGTGGTGAGAGCCTGTCGCAGGACGTGGACTTTCTGCCGGTGGAGATTTTGGCTACTGCTGCCACGCCCGCGCTCGTTCCGATGATTGTCGAGATCGTGCTGGCGAATGGGCGGCGGCTGCGCGGCATCGAGGGGCTCTCGGCGGCGGGTCTGACGCAACTGATCCGGGTTTTGGAAAGCGCATGATCGGTCCTGGGAGCGGTGTGCGGGTGTTCCTCGCTGCGGGCATCACCGACATGCGTTGCGGCATTGCTGGTCTGTGTGCCCGGGCAAAGCGGGCCTTGGCAGAGGATCCGGCCAGCGGGGCGGTCTTTGTGTTTCGCGGCAGGATGGGCGACAGGCTGAAGATTTTGCACTGGGATGGCCAGGGGTTCTGCCTCTACTACAAGGTTCTGGAGCGCGGTCATTTCCCTTGTCCGAAGGCCACGGAAGGCAAAGTGGCACTGACCCCAGCACAGATGTCGATGCTGTGGGAAGGCATGGACTGGCGCCAGCCGCGGTGGACGAGCGCGCCCACGCGGATGTAGAAATCGCATCATTTCTCCTTGTTTTCATGGACTTTTATGCCGCTTTGCGGTAGTCGAACCCATGTCGACTGAAGCATCCTCCTTGCCAGATGACCCCCAAGCCCTGAAGGCGCTGGTCCTTCAGTTGCAGGGCAATCTGCGTGCCGCCGATCTTCAGAATGGGGACCTGCTGGCGCTGGCCCTGAGACTGCAGATTGCGCGGCTGAAGCGGCAGAAGTTCGGGGCCAGTTCCGAGAGGATCGCCCGTGAGATCGAGCAGTTGGAACTGGCTCTTGAAGGGCTTCAGGTTGCCCAAGCCGAAGTCGCACCGGCGGTGGAGCCGGTGACCATCGAGATCGCGGCTGCGGCCAGCGGGGCTGCTGACCCGGCTGATGAGCTGCTCAAAACACCCCGCCGCCGTCCCCGCGTGGCACCCGACACGCTCCGTGAGCGGCGCGAGATGGACCCCGGCGATGCATGCCCGGACTGCGGCGGCGCCTTGCGTCTCGTGGGCGAGGATGTAAGCCAGATCCTCGACATGATCACGGCGCAGATGAAGGTGATCGAAGTGGCGCGACTGAAGAAGTCCTGCCGCTGCTGCGAGAAGATGGTTCAGTGTCCGGCACCCAGCCGGCCCATTCCGGGCAGCCTCGCCGGGCCCAGCCTTTTGGCCTTCATCCTGGTCTCCAAATAGGATGACCATCTTCCGCTCTATCGCCTGAACGAGATCTTCGCCCGGATGGGCGCCGACATCTCCGACAGCACCCTGTCGGGTTGGTGTGGCGGCGCCATGAAGACGCTGACGCCGCTGGTTGATCTCCTGCAAGTCAACATCATGGCCTGCGACCTCCTGCATGCCGACGATACCCCGATCCGGGTGCTCGACCGCGCCAAAGCGAAGGGTGACCTCGGCAAGGGCGTGAAGGAGGGCCGCATCTGGGCCTATGTCCGCGATCAGCGGCCCTGGTCCGGGGCGGCGCCACCAGGCGTGGCCTATTACTTCTCCCCCGATCACAAGGGCGAGCATCCGCGAAAGCACCTCAAGAAGAGCAAAGGGATCCTGCAAGCTGATGCCTATAGCGGGTTCAAAGACCTGTATCAGCCAGGGCTGGACGGCCGCCCGCAGTTCCGCGAAGCCGCATGCTGGGCGCATCTGCGCCGCGACTTTCACGATGTCTGGAAGACCACCCAATCCGAGATCGCCCGCGAGGCCCTGGACCGGATCGGTGCGCTTTACGACATCGAGGCACAAATCAGCGGCAGATCCGCCGCAGAGCGCCACGCGATTCGGCAGGAACATTCCCGCCCGAGGGCAGAAGCATTCCGCATCTGGGCCGAAGAACAGTTGCGTCATATCTCGGGCAAGGGCGACCTCGCCAAAGCCTTTCGCTATGCCCTCAACCGCTGGCCGTCGTTCTGCCTGTTCCTGTCCGACGGTCGCGTGGCCATCGACAATAACCCGGCCGAGCGCGCAATCCGGCCGATCGGAATCGGGCGCAAGAACTGGCTCTTCGCAGGCAATGATGCAGGCGGCGAAACCCTCCCCAAGGCCATGACCCTGATCGAAAGCGCCAAGCTGAACGGCCTCGACCCGCAGGCTTACCTTTCCGACGTCCTCGCCGGCATCCACGATCACATCGCACCCCGCCTCGCCGAACTGCTCCCGTGGAACTGGAAGCCGCTGCCCGTTGGCACAGTAAACAAGACCACCACCTGATGGCGCCAGATCTTGCTGACGTCCGTAACGACGTCGTTAACGACGT
>CAIXBE010000419.1 GCA_903917595.1 uncultured Rhodobacterales bacterium | reverse complement strand
TGCCCTGCCGGGGGGCGTGCAGGAAATCGCCCTCGGCGTTGTGATGATCCTGATCCTCATGTTCCGGCCCGCTGGAATCATGGGCAACAAAGACCTGAGCCTGCCGCAAAGGGCAGCTTTGGAAACCAAGGGCCCAAAAAGCCTCCGACCCTGACAAAGAAACTGTTAAACAAGGAGAGACGCCATGAAAAGACTGATGATCACGCTGGCAGCCACCACCTGCCTGACCGCACCCGCGCTTGCCGATGACGAAAAGATCGTCGTGGGCTTTGCCACGGCGGAGTCCGGCTTCATGCAGGCCTATGACAAGCCTGCGCAAGACGCCGCCATGATCCGGATTGCCGAGATCAACGCGGCAGGCGGCCTTCTGGGCAAGCAGATCGAAGTGGTCAATGCCGACACCAAGACCGACCGCGCCGAAGGGGCAAAGGCCGGTCTGACGGTCATCGACGCCGGGGCCGACATGGTTGTCGTGTCCTGCGACTATGATTTCGGCTCGCCCGCTGCCCTTACGGCCGAAAGCGCCGGCCTGCCGTCGTTCTTCCTCTGCGCGGAATCGATCAAGGCCGGCATTCAAGGCGTTGGCCCGAACTCGTTCTCGGCCTCGGTTCTGGCGGCGGTTCAGGGCGCCACCATGGCCGAATGGTCCTACACCAAGAAAGAAGCCCGGACTTTCTACCGGCTACTCGACACCTGGACCGAGTATAACAAGGGCATCTGCGACGGCTTTGACTATATGCTGCCGAAACTTGCCGATGCCAAGCTGGTGGGCGAAGACACCTTCCTGAACGAAGACGCCTCGATCGCCGCCCAGATCACCCGCATCAAGGCCCTGCCGGAAGAACCCGACGCGATCATGCTCTGCACGATGATGCCGGGCGCGGTTTCGGCTATCAAACAGATCCGCGCCGCCGGGATAAACTCGATGATCCTGAATGGCTCGGGTGTGGATGGCAGCTATTGGCTGTCCGCTGTGCCGGATTTGTCGAACTTCTTTGTCCCCGTTCAGGGCTCGATCTACGGCGATGACCCGAATCCCGAAGTTACGGCCTTCAACGCCAAGTACAAGGAAGTTACGGGCGGCGATCCCTCGACCCAGTATGTCTATCCCGGCTATGTGATGATCGACGTCTGGGCCAAGGCGGTGGAACGCGCAGGCACCACCGAAACCACTGCCGTGGTGGCGGAACTGGAAAAGATGAACGCCGAGCCGACGCTGTTTGGCCCGCGCACCTTCACCAGCGAAATCCACCACCAGAACCGGGCCCGGTATCTGATCGTGGAAACCAACGCGGGCAAGCCCGGCGTGGTTGATGAATGGACGATCTCCGAAGCCATTCCAGTGGCCGACCGGATGAAGTAAGCCTTCCCCAGCCTGGCCGGCCCCGCGCATGCGGGGCCGACTTCGTTTACCGGAGAATCCATGCCCGAAATTTCCATCCGCCCCCTGGCTGCCCACGATGAAGCCGACTGGCGCCGCCTCTGGACCGGCTATCTGGACTATTACGAAACCACGTTGCACGAGGCGGTCTATGCAAGCACCTTCGTCCGGCTTCTGGGCGATGATCCTCAGGATTTCCACGGCTTGATTGCCCTTGTCGACGGCAAGGCCATGGGCCTTACGCACTACCTATTCCATCGTCACTGCTGGAAGATCGAGAATGTCTGCTACCTGCAAGACCTCTACGTCGCTCCCGACGCACGCGGCACCGGCCTCGGGCGCAAGCTGATCGAGGCGGTCTACGCCGCTGCCGACGCCAATGGCACACCTGCCGTCTACTGGCTGACGCAGGACTTCAATGAAGTCGGCCGCCGACTTTACGACCGCATCGGCAAACAGACACCCTTCATCCGCTATAGCCGCTGATCAGCTCCGCGCCTTGCGGTAGCTGTCCTTGACCGCAATCAGATCGCCGTCGAACAGCAAGATATCGCAGCCCCACACGTCCACCAGACTGCCATCCGGGCGGCGCCCGACAAAGCGCCAGCTCGACAGGCCGGTGTCGCCCGAAATGATATGCTTGCCTTCGGTCCAGGCCGCTTCGGGGAAAACCTCGAAAACCGCTGCGGTTGCCCGCCGCACGGCGGCGCGCCCGATGTGGCGTTGACCTTCCGACTCGGGTCCGGCCGAAGCGTGAAAAGCGCAGTCCGCGGCCATGCAGGCCATGATGCCATCGACGTCGCGCGCATTGAAAGCAGCCATCATCGCGCTCATGGTTGCCTGACGGCGATGGGCCAGCGCCCCATCCACCACCTCAACTTCCAGAAACGCCAGCGGGGCGCTGTCAGAGCCATTGGTGACGTTATGCTCAACACCCTCGCGCCGCGAATAGGGCACGCCTTGCGTCAGGCTGGCCGTAGCTTTCTGGCCGCCCGGCAGGTCAAGCACAAGTTGGCCGTCACACAAGGGGACGATCACATAGTCATGGCCATGCCGATGCCAGCCGGTCTCCGCCCCCGGGGGAAACTGCCACTCGGTGACGCGAAACCGGTCATCGTCGATGTGGACTACGGGATTTGCGGCTGCGCGCATGGATGCACCTCTTCAAACTCTCGGGCGACAGCCTATTCCGGTGCTGCTTCAAGGGGAAGCATCTCAATGGCCGGAGTCTGCACAGGAGCGGCTGCCGACCAGGAGAGGCCAGCAAATGGCACGGAACCACGATCGATCACACCTTCAGATTCGGACTTTGTACATTCCATGATCTGTATGCTTCTGCAGGTCGAGATCTGTGGGGCGAACGTTCGCTACTGCACTTTCATAGAGGAGCAATGCCGCACTGCCGCAAGACCGCTTTCCGCCCGTTGCGCCTGCGTTGCGCCAGAGCATCGCGATCAGCGGGGCGGCGGCAGCCAGCATGTGACATTTGATTTCATGGATTTCCGTCGATCTTGATTGATCCTCGTCTTGCCGACCTTGCTTCCGCGCCTTCTGGATCGCCCCACGTGACAGGCCGGAATGGGCGGAATACTCTCGTTCGGACATGCCCTCCATGGCGATTACGATAGCCTCAAGCCATTGGAAATAAATGTATATGATGGTCTATATCGGTTTATCACGCTCTTCACCAGAGCGAGTCTCGGTCAAGACCCTACCCCGGATCGGAGATCCAGATCATGACCATGGCCACCACCATCCGCCTCGACCTCGCCACGCTGCCGGAGCCTTTCGATTGCAGTCGCCCCAACGTGGTGGCGGAGGTCATCGGGGAGGCACTGCACCAGGAGGGGATCAGGGCCGTCTGCTCGGAGCTCTTCTCGCACCTCAAGATCGACCTACCAACCGCGCATCCTACCCCGCCCGACGCGGGAGTTCGCCCATCTCTACATCTGGGCCGGAGGCCAGTGAATGACCGTCGTGCCGCTGGCCGATGTAGATGGACCCCATGCGGCACGGTCCGGAGCGCAATCAGAACACACTGATATTGCTCGGAATTGCCTACGTCCATTCCCCCAATAGAGCGATGGTGATGACACGAAAACGATGCAACTCACCCCGGAGACCCCGCCATGACCACCCGCCGCGCGACCGACAATGCCAAGGCTCTCGACGCCTTCATGTCCACCAAGTTGCAGATCGACGTGATGCTGGACCGTCTGAAGCCCTTGAGCGACGACCATTTCGACACACACCCCGACGAGATCAACTGGGGCGATGTCGGCACCCTGAACCACTACGCGAGCCTGCTGCGCCAGATCACCGACAGCGCCTTCAAGGAAGGCGAACATGCCGCTTGATCCCGCCCAGGGCCACTAGATCGAACAGGACGCCCTCAACGCCGCATGGGAGGCTGAACGCCTCACCGCCTGCGACAATGCCATCACCCTGCGGCGTGAGATCGCCGATCTGGAACACGACGATGATGGCGACGTGATCATCGGCACGGATGCCGACGGCCAAAATGACCTGATGTCGCGCATCTCCGCCTTCCTTGCCACCAACGATCAGTAGGAAGACCCTACCATGACCAAACTGACCGAAACCCAGACCATCATCCTGAGCACCGGGGCCCAGCGCCCTTACAACATGGCCCTGCCGCTGCCGAAGGGGCTGGCGGGCGCGGCGGCGAAGATGGCCGTCAACAGGATGATCGCGCTCGGCTGGCTGCAGGAGGTCGACGCGAACATCCGCCGGGGCGAGCCGCTCTGGCGCGAAACTGGTGATGGGCATGGCACCACGCTGGTGGTCACCGATTCCGGGTTGCTGGCCATCGGGATCGAGCCGGTGGAGGCGCAGAAGACTACTCCCATCCACAATGGTGTGGTTGAGATGCCGGTGCCGAAGCCGCCCACCCGGCGCGCGGGGACGAAGCAGGCCTTGCTGATCAAGATGCTGCAGGCCCCCACCGGCGCGACGATGGAAGAGATCATTTCTGCGACGGGGTGGCAGGCCCACAGCGCCCGTGGTGCCATGTCCGGGGCGCTGGGCAAGAAGCTCGGGTTGGTCGTGACCTCGGCCAAGGAGGCGGACAGGGGGCGGGTCTATCGGATCGGCCAGCCAGCACACTGACATGTTCTTATGGCTGGTCAGCTCAGCAGACGGTAGTGAACCTCGGTCGGTGTGCAGGCGGCGCCGTTGATCGGGATCATGTCCTGAGGGCAAGTGGACATGACCACGATGCAATCGAGGACCGCACGCAGTGTCACGTGATCCCCGGGCTTGCTGAGCGGCTCGCCCCACGTGATCCTGCCGTCAGGGCCGACCGGGATGTTCATCCACAGGTTCAGGGGGGCAGGGCAATCAACTGCTCGCAGATCAAGCTGTGCCAGTGCGGCATGCAGGTTGTCGGTGCAGTTGTCATGATACTGCGTGCAGCCCAGCGCGGCATATCGATGTACGTCACAGGCCGCGATGACCGTGTCATGGCGGCCCGGTGAGGTATCTTCTTCCAGGATCAGGATGGGCCGACGCCGATTTGTCGTCAGCCCGTCACCCGTGGCGGGGAAGATCCCCTGAAGTGTGGCGTGCAGGTGTTCCATCGACATGAACTCCGACATGTCATCGGCATTGAAGCACCAGGTATCGACAACCTGCTGACCGTGCGAGTTGATGATCTGGATTGCCTGGCCCTTGGCCAGCCGCACCGCACGACCGCGCCGAGCGGGGACAACGTGAAGGTCTGTAGTCATGGTCTGCTTCCTCTGCTGCCCGGGAGGTCGTGCGCCCATCCTACATACGAAGATGTCATTGCTAGGGGCGGCGGGGTCAAGGCGGAAGACTTCAGCGCGCGTCCGGCAGGCTGCTGGACCCAGATTATCGGGCGGCTCCCGCAGCCACGTGCCGTCTCCAGAAGGGACGCCATACGTCTGAGCGCCCTGGCTTTCGAAGGGTGGATTCCGGCGCGGGTGGCTTCCGCAAGGTGGATTCCCTGGCTTCCGCAAAAGAATCCAGCACGCCATGATCGTGATTCCGCAAGCCTTTGATAACGATTCACTTTTTCCAAAATCGCGCTCCAAGTGGATTCCGCCTGGATTCCCCGGTGAAACTGCCTGTCGCTAGCGAAATGCTGCGCTGCGCCCCCCCGCATACATTTGGAGCCGGGGAGGAACCATGCCGGGGGGGCTTTAGATATGCACGAACGCTCACTTGTAGCCGCAATCGGCAATCGGAGTAAGGAACACAAGCAATCTGCAGTCACTCAACCACGGTCAGAGAACGGGCTGTCGTAGTAGGTGCGTGGGGCAATCTGTTCGGGTTCGACCATCGTCAGAACCAGATCGTAGGGATTCTCTTCGATCATCCGGTAGGCTTCCCGGATCAGCCCGTGGGCGTCTTGACGCACCATGTGAACGGGAAATTGCAGGTAGGCTGCAAAGGGGTCATAGTCATAGCAGCCAATGACCGAGTTGCGAAGGGATTCAAGGGGCAAGCTGGACAGGTGACCCAGCACCCCCTCGAAAGCTGTCAGTGAGTTCACGAACACGCCGGAAGGCAGAGACCCCAACCGATCGCACAGCGCTGCAATCTCGCGCGTGGCGCTGCGTGGGGCATAGCCGCAGGCGATGATCTGCTCTGGCAAGACCGGCTGTCCGGCATTGGCCAGAACGTCACGGAATGCCGCGATCCTGCAGGCAGAAGCATAGTCGGTATCATCCCCGCCGATGAAGTAGATCCTGTCGCGCGGCGTCTGGCCCGAAATGGTGCGGTCCGCCAAAAGACGCTGCGTAAGGTCGTAGGCCCCCTTGTAGTTGTCCGACACCACCGAAGGCGCCCCGCGCCCCGGCAAGTCGACGAAAACATGCCGCAGGTCGGCGGCACGGCACATGGCGGTGACGGCTTCGGGGTCGGTAGCCCCGGCAATGAAAAGGTAGTCCACCGCATAGGAAATCAGCGTCTCGACGATGCGGCGTTCTTCTGTGGGATCGCGCATGGATGATGCGATGACCGGCACCTGTCCGCGTTCGCGCGCGAGGGCCTCAAAGCTTTGGGACATTGAAGAGAAAAACCGGTTGTCATGCAGCGGGATCACCATCCCAACCAGCCCGGACCGCGCCTTGCGCAAACCGCGCGCCTGCATGTTCGTGGAGTAGCCCTGTTCGGTGGCGATGCGGCGGATGGTTTCCACCGTGGTCTCGGCAATACGGCGTTTGCGCCAGTTTTCTCCCAAGGCAGCAGACACCGTTGACGGGGAAGCGCCAGACAGGCGGGCAATGTCGTAGATCGTGGATTTGCGGGTCGCGCGGGTCATACTTTCTCTTGCCTGAAGAATCTTCTTGACGACTCTAGCCCGCGCAATGCTGAATGCGCAACATCGATTGTGCAATGGATCGATTCTGGGAGGAGAGACCAGCACCCAAAGCATACGGCAATGGCTCTTTGCCTCAGAAAACATCTGCACAATCGATGCAGCAAGTAGAATTCGGCCCTTCTGCGGGCCATCAACGGGAGGAAGACCATGAAAAGAAGAACATTTGGCGCATTGATGGCCGGCGTTGCTTTTGCCGCCACCCTGGCGACCGGCGCTTTGGCGCAGGACAAGCCCACCATGGGCATCGTTGTGAAGATCGGCGGCATTCCGTGGTTCAACGCCATGGAAATGGGGATCCTCGAAAAAGCTGGCGAACTTGGCATCGATGCCACGATGATCGGCCCGACCAGCGCCGACCCGGCACTTCAGGTGCGCGCCATCGAGGATCTGATCGCCAAGGGCGTTGACGTGATCGGCGTGGTGCCGAACGACGAAGCGGCGCTCGAGCCGGTTCTGGAAAAGGCGCGCGCCGCCGGGATCAAGGTTGTGGCTCATGAAGGCCCCGGCCTGAACAACGTCGACTGGGACTTCGAACTTGCGTCGGCACAAGGCTTTGGCGAAACCCATGCCGAACTGCTGGCGCAAAAGATGGGCGGCAAGGGCGAATACGCGATGTTCGTGGGCAGCCTGACCGTGCCGCTGCACAACGCCTGGGCCGATTTCGCCAATGCCTATATTGCCGCGAAATACCCGGACATGAAGCTGATCGGCGAACGCTATGGCGTGGCGGAATCGGTGGATGACAGCCGCAAGACCGCGCTTGATCTGTTGGCGGCCAACCCAAACCTGACGGGTTTCCTTGCTTTCGGCAGCCAGGGCCCGATCGGCATTGGCCGTGCGATCGAAGAGCGTCGCGCCATCGGCACCGTCTTTGTGCTGGGGCCGTTCTCGCCTGGCCAAGGTCGTGATCTGGTGAAATCGGGTGCCATCGCCGGCGGTTTCATGTGGAACCCGGCCGAAGCGGGCCGCGTGTTCGTGACCATGGGCAAGCTGCTGCTGGACGGCACCGAAATTGCTGACGGCACCGACATTCCGGGCCTTGGCGTGGTGTCTCCTGATGTTGCAGGCAAGGACATCATCACCAACAACCTGATCGCCATCAACGCCGACACGGTGGATGGTCTGGCCGATCTGGGTCTTTAAGCGGACCCAATGCCGGGGCGGTCTCCGCCCCGGCACAACAGGAGATGGAGGACATCCATGAGCGACTATCAAACGGCCCTGGCCGAACTGGGAACCGTGTTTGCCCGGATGGACGATACGCAGGTCAATGCGGTGATCGAGCGGCTGGCGCAGGCGCGGCGGATCGTCGTTTTTGGCGGCGGGCGCGAACGGTTGCAAATTATGGGCTTTGCCATGCGAATGTTCCACATGGGGCTTCAAGCCGCTGTGGAAGGCGACATGACCACCCCGTCCGTGGGCCCCGGCGACGTGTTTCTGGTCACTTGCGGGCCGGGCTATATCTCGACCGCGCAGGCGCTGATGGGGGTGGCGAAAGACGCGGGGGCCGAGGTGGTCCTGATCACCGCGCAGCTTCAGGGGCGGCTGTCACCGCTGGCCGATCTGATCCTGCATCTGCCCGCGCAGACCATGGCCGACGATCAGGGACCGGCCAAATCTTCGGTTCTGCCGATGGGCAGCCTGTTCGAGGGTGCCTTGTTCGTGCTGTTCGAGGTGATGGTGCTGAAGCTGAAGGCGCGTCTGAACATCTCTGCCGATGACATGCGCGCGAACCACACCAATCTGGAATGACCCAATCTGGAATGGCCATGATCGCCGAGGCCCGATCCGACGCCCTGCGGCTGACGCACGTCACCAAGATTTTCGGCGGGGTGACGGCATTGGACGACGTGGCCTTCTCGGTCGGTGCGGGCGAGGTGCATTGTCTGGCCGGTGAAAACGGCTCGGGCAAAAGCACCCTGATCAAGATCATCACTGGGGTCTATCAGCCCGAACCGGGTGCCGGGATGCAGATCTTTGGGCAGGATTATCCCCGGATCACCCCGACGCAGGCCCGCATGGCCGGAATCGCGGTGATCTGGCAGGATCTGGCGCTGTTTGCCGAAATGACTGTCGCCGAAAACATCGCATTCGAGACGTTGCTGGGCAATCGCCCGCGCCCGGTGTCCTATGCCCGTCTGCGGGCGGATGCGCAGGCGGCGCTGGCGCAGCTGGACGTGGGGCTTGACCTTGACGCGCGGCTGGGCAGCCTGCCCATCGCGCAGCGCCAGATCGTGGCGATTGCCCGCGCGCTGGTGTCGGATGCCCGGCTGATCTTCATGGATGAACCCACGGCCAGCCTGACCCAATCGGAAACCGACGCGCTGTTGGCGGTGGTGCGCACCTTGTCGGCGCGCGGGGTGGCGGTCGTGTTTGTCAGCCACCGCCTGGCCGAGGTGCTGGACATCTCGTCCCGCGTCACGGTCTTGCGCGACGGGCGGCTGGTGGGGGTTTACCCGACCGAAGGCATGACCCAAAGTCGGCTGACCGAGCTGATGACCGGCGCCTCCTTTGCGCAGGGCGTGATGGCCCGCGACACCGCCTC
>CAIXBE010000418.1 GCA_903917595.1 uncultured Rhodobacterales bacterium | reverse complement strand
CAGGAGCAGGGCGATCAGGATGGCCGGTAGCGCCCGAAGCCCGTGCCGGAAAGTCCGGAGGACGGGCAGGCGCGGCGGATAATTCATTTGCATTCTATTACCTTGATCCATGAAGATCCGCGACCGTAGCAGGCGGCCCGGTCGGCAACAAAGCAATAGAAAATTGAAATTGCGAAACCCCGCAGTTGTGGCCGCAGGGCAACATGGCGGACTTGCCCGGTGGCGTGATGGCGTTACCATGCGGGTGTCCGGCTCAACAGGATAGGACGGTCCCAGATGCCCGAAGCTGCCACCGAGTCCCTGCCAGCGGGTCCGGGCAATAAGCCCGGCAAAAGGATCGCGATCTTCGCCGACGGCACCGGCAACAGTTTCTTTGCCCAGGAATCCAACATCTGGCGGCTGTATCGGGCGCTGGACAAGACCGAAAAGCCCGGTGGTCTGATGCAACTGGCGCGGTATGTGCCGGGGGTTGGCACCTCAGGCAATGCCGCGCTGCGCATGATCGACGGGGTCACGGGAATCGGCGTGCCGTCCAACGTGCGAAAGCTTTACCGGTTCCTGTGCTGGAACTGGGCCCCCGGCGACGAGATTTACCTGTTCGGCTTTTCGCGCGGGGCGTTTACGGTGCGCACGCTGGCCTCGTTGGTCGCGATGCAGGGCCTGATGCCGCGCGAGGTGGACGGCCGCCGCGTTTCGGGACCGGAGATGAGCCGCAATGCCATGGCGGCCTGGCTGGCCTACCGGGTGGAAACCGCGCCTTTGGTGGCCAAGGGCAATTCGGTGTTCAACCCGCTGAACTGGCAGATGAATCCGCTGATATCTGTCATTCGTGGCCTACGGGACGGAATCACGTTCCTCAAGCGCAAGGCGTTGGGGCAAAGGCTGCACGGTCAGGTTCTGGGCGCGCTACCGGGCGAACGGCAGGGCGGCAAGGTCGCCATCCGCTTCATGGGTCTGTTCGATACGGTCGAAGCTTACGGCATGCCGGTCGAAGAGTTGCGGTCGGTCTGGAACCGGCTGATCTGGCCGATCCGCTTTCGCAACCAGCGCGCCTCGCCGGTGATTGCATCGGTCCGCCACGCCCTGTCGCTGGATGACGAGCGCAAAAGCTTTCACCCGATCCGGTTCAACACCAGCCCCAGGCCGGACGGCAAGCCGGTGCCAGAAACGCAAGAGGTCTGGTTCGCTGGGGTTCATTCCGATGTCGGCGGCGGCTATCCCGACGACGAGCCGTCCTATGAGCCGCTGCTCTGGATCGCGGGTGAGGCTGTGCGGCAAGAGCTGATCTTCGACGATTACGAACTGTCGCGCTACCGCAAGCGGCTCTATCCGCAGGCACTGGTGCATGACTCGCGTCAGGGCATGGCCAGCATCTACCGCTATGCCCCGCGCTGGGTGCTGGCCGATGCTGACCACGGCAATCAGGCGGTCGCGCATCATTCGGTGGTCGAAAAGATGACCAGCGGGGCCAACGGCTATGTGCCCTTGGGCCTGCCGGAGGGGTTCAGGGTCTACCCGGCGAGCGGGACCGGCTGGGCGGGGCTGAAACCCTGTCCCTTTACCCGCGACGAGGCGCAGTTCGGCGCGCTGAAGCGTCTGATGCGGCGGCGGGTGGCGACGAACTGGCTATCGATCCTGCTGATCGGGTTGCTGATCGCGCTGCCGCTGCGCGACTGGTGGTTCGGCTCACGGATCGAACCCGTCGGTCTGGTGCGCGGATTGGCGCAGGTCTTGGGTGGGCTTTTGCCGGGCTGGACCGTGACCTGGGTCGAGGCCCT
>CAIXBE010000417.1 GCA_903917595.1 uncultured Rhodobacterales bacterium | reverse complement strand
TCGGGCGGGATCGTCGGCAAGGTGGTCAAGGTGGGTGACGACGGCATGGTCGAGGTCGAGATTGCCGAAGGCGTGAAGGTCAAGATTGTCCGCCAGACCATCAGCCAGGTCCTGAACAAGACCGAACCCGCCGCCGCAAGCTAAGGTCTGACCCGCATGGATTCCTCGCCGCTGTGGAAGCGTATCGCCATCCTTCTGTTCTGCGGCTGGGGTATCCTTGCAGCGGTCCCGAACCTGTTTTACGCGCAGGTCGAGCGTCACAACGACGCGATCACTGCCATTGATCTGGCCGATGGCACCGCGACCCCGGAACTGGAGGCTGCGCGCGCCGAATGGCCGGAAATCCTGCCCTCGGCACTGATGAACCTGGGGCTTGATCTGCGCGGTGGTGCGCATCTTCTGGCCGAAGTGCAGGTCGAGGATGTCTATAAAAGCCGCATGGACGCACTGTGGCCCGAAGTGCGCGACGTGTTGCGCGACCTGCGTGATCAGGTTGGTGCTGTCAAAAGCCTGCCCTCGCCAGATGGCGTCCTGCGGGTCGCGATCACCAATCCTGACGGCATGCCCGCAGCGCTTGAGGCGGTCAAAGGCCTTGGCTCCAGCGTCGTGTCGCTGACCGGCATTGGGGAAAGCACGCTCTCGGTGACGGCTGAGGGCACGGAAATCGTGGTCCAGCTGTCGGACGCCGAAAAGCTGGCCACGGACGAACGCACGCTGGCCCAGTCGCTGGAAATCATCCGCCGTAGGGTCGATGAGGCGGGCACCCGCGAACCGACGATTCAGCGGCAGGGCGTGGACCGGATCCTCATTCAGGTGCCGGGCATCGGGTCGGCCACGGAACTGAAAGGGTTGATCGGCAAGACCGCCAAGCTGACCTTCAACCACGTGATCAGCCGCACCAGCGATGCCGGTGCCAATCCCGGCCCGCGCAACCTGCTGCTGCCGTCGCTGGACGAAGAGGGCACTTATTACATCGTCGAGGAAAGCCCGGTGGTGTCAGGCGACGATTTGGTCGACGCGCAACCGTCGTTCGACCAGAACGGCCAGCCTGCGGTCAGTTTCCGCTTTGACACCACCGGCGCGCGCGCCTTTGGCGACCACACCTTTGACCACATCGGCCAGCAATTCGCCATCGTGCTGGACGCCGAGGTGATCTCGGCCCCGGTTATCCAGTCGCATATTCCGGGCGGATCGGGCATCATCACCGGCAGTTTCACGGTCGAGGATGCAACGCAGCTTGCCGTGCTTTTGCGCGCAGGCGCGCTGCCGGCCGAAATGACGTTCCTTGAAGAGCGCACCATCGGCCCCGAACTGGGGCAGGATTCGATCGACGCGGGCAAGACCGCCGCGCTGATCGGCATGGTGGTGGTCGCGCTTTACATGATCGCCAGCTATGGCATCTTCGGGCTTTTCGCCAACGTCGCGCTTGCGGTCAACATCGCCCTCCTTATGGCGTTTCTGTCCACCATCGGGGCGACGCTGACCCTGCCGGGCATCGCCGGGATCGTGTTGACGATGGGCATGGCCGTCGACGCCAACGTCCTGATCTTCGAGCGCATGCGCGAGGAATTGCGCGCAGGGGCCAGCCCGCGCCGCGCGATGGAGCAGGGCTTTGACCGCGCCTTCTCGGCAATCATGGATTCCAACGTGACCGGACTTCTGGTCGCGCTGATCATGTTCTGGCTTGGCTCGGGCGCGGTGCGCGGCTTTGCGGTGACGCTGGGGCTTGGCATCCTGACCTCGATGTTCACCGCCGTCTATGTGACCCGCCTGATCATCGAGCTTTGGCTGGATTGGAAACGCCCGAAGACCATCGTGGTCTGAGCGGGAAGGAGATTGACTATGGCCTGGCGTCTGCGGCTTGTCCCGGTAACGACCAATATCGACTTTTTCCGCCTGCAATGGGTCACCTTCGGCTCGTCTCTGGTGGCAATGGCGGCGTCGCTGATTCTGGTGTTCACCATGGGGCTGAACTTCGGCATCGACTTTCGCGGCGGCACCACGATCCGCACCGAATCCTCGGAAGCTGTGGATGTGGGCGCTTACCGTGAGGTGTTGTCGACGCTGGGCTTGGGCGATGTCTCGATTTCCGAGGTGTTCGATCCAGGGTTCAGCGACGATCAGCACGTCGCCATGGTGCGGATTTCTGCCCGCGACGGCGAAGAAGCCGTCACCCCGGAAGTCATCACCGAGGTTGAGGCTGCGCTGAAAGCGGTCGATCCGTCGATCACCTTTCCGGCCGTCGAATCGGTTGGGCCGAAAGTGTCGGCCGAACTGATCACCTCGGCTTTGTGGGCGGTTCTGGCCGGCACCGTCGGCATCCTGTTCTACGTCTGGGTCCGGTTCGAATGGCAGTTTGCGGTCGGCACTGTGGCGGCATTGATCCATGACGTGCTGGTGGTGGTCGGCATCTTCTCGCTGTTCCAGATCAAGTTCGACCTAAGCATCGTGGCGGCCTTGCTGACCATCCTTGGCTATTCGGTCAACGACACCGTCGTCATCTTTGACCGCTTGCGCGAAAATCTGGCCAAATACAAACAGATGCCCTTGCGCGAGATGATGAACCTGACCGCCAACGAGACCCTGAGCCGCACGATCATGACCGCCTCGACCACGCTGATCTCCTTGATCGTGCTGATGATCTTCGGCGGCGACGTGATCCGGGGCTTTGTCTTTGCGATGCTGGTGGGCGTGATCCTTGGCACCTACTCGACGCTTTATATGGCCAAGAACATCGTGCTGATGATCGGCATCGACCGCAGCGACAAGCTGAAGTCGACCGAAAAGAACGAATTCGCAAACGTTGACGCCTGAACATGCGCCTGACCGAGATCTCTTACGGGTCTGCCAAGGCAATCGAGGGCTATGGCCCGGGCTTTTTCCGGGTGGCCGGGCACGTCCTGCGCGGAGCCTGCCTTGTCACCCCCTGGGATGCGGGCCCCTGGGGCGGCTATGATGACCTTGAGACCCCGCTAAGTCTGCTGGGCAAGATCGACGTCCTGTTCGTCGGCACCGGACCCGCCATTGCCCATGTGCCCGAAGGCTTTCGCACCGCACTGGAAACGGAAGGTATCGGGGTCGAGGCGATGGCCTCACCGACCGCCTGCCGGACCTACAACGTGCTATTGGGCGAAGGCCGCCGGGTGGCCGTGGCGTTGCTGCCGTTGGGCGAGGGACAAAATTCTTAAGCAAGAATTTTGACAAGTTCCTTACTTAAGGAATTTTGTTTCCTACCACAGTTGGTGCACCTGCGGGGCCACCAGCCGGGCATAGACCTCTCGCGCGGCTGCCATCACATCCTCGGTAAGCGGCGCCATCGCCGCCGCTGCCGCGTTGGCCCGGGCCTGTTCGGGGGTCTTTGCCCCCGGAATGACCACCGTCACCGCAGCCTCCATCAGGATCCAGCGCAGGGCAAACGCGGCCATCGTCGCCCCCACCGGCACCAGTGCGCGCAGATCGTCCACTGCCTCCAGCGCCACGTCATAGGGCACGCCAGAGAAGGTCTCGCCCTTGTCGAACGCCTCGCCGTTGCGGTTGAAATGGCGGTGATCATCGGCCGCAAAGGTGCTGGCGGCGCTCATCTTGCCTGTCAGAAGGCCCGAAGCCAGCGGCACCCGCGCAATCACCGCGACATTTTTCGCGCGGGCCTCAGGGAAGAACAGATCAGAAGGTTTCATCCGAAAGAGGTTGTAGATGATCTGCACCGAGACCACGCCGGGCTGCAGGATGGCGGCTCGGGCTTCTTCCACCGTCTCGACCGACACGCCGTAATCGGCAATCTTGCCCTTCTGCTTTATCACGTCCAGCGCCGCAAAGACTTCGGTGTTCGAAAAGACCGGGGTCGGCGGGCAATGCAGTTGCACCAGATCCAGCCGTTCGACGCCAAGGTTAACCAGTGAGCGGTCGATGAACCCTTCCAGCGCGGTCCCGGTATAGGCCTCTGGCACGTGCGGGTTAAGCCGTCGCCCGGCCTTGGTCGCAACAAAAGGCCGCGTGCCGGGGCGTTCGGCCAGAACCTCGCGGATGATACGTTCGGACCGCCCGTCGCCGTAGACATCGGCAGTGTCGACAAAGGTCATGCCCGCGTCCAGCGCTGCATGCAGGGCAGCCTTGGCGTCGTCCAGACTGACCTCGCCCCAGGTGCCGCCAATGGCCCAGGCACCAAAGCCCAGCCGCGTGGTCATCCGGCCGGTGCGGCCAAAGGCAATCTGGTCCATGTCGCTCTCCTGTTGCTTGCGCAAAGACATAGGGTTGAAGGCCCAGTTTGACCATGGTCTTTTCGGGGGCCCTTTTCGTGCGCCGCTGCATGCGATAGGCCTTGGGTCATGCAGGTCAAGCTTGACAATCTGGCGGTGGCGCGTGGCGGGGTGACGGTTCTTCGGGGCCTCGATCTGGTGTTGCACACGGGGCAGGCGCTGATCCTGCGCGGGCCGAACGGGTCGGGCAAGACCACGCTTCTGCGCACGCTGGCCGGGTTGCAGCCCGCTGCCGCAGGGTCTTTTGACCTTGCCCCCGACGCGGTGGCCTACGCCGCCCATGCCGACGGGCTGAAGCCGACCCTGACCGTGGCCGAGAACCTGCGTTTCTGGGCCAGCATCCATGGCACCCCCGACATCGACCCCGCGCTGGACGCTCTTGACCTTGCGACCCTGCAGCACCGTCCGGCGGGCCAGCTTTCGGCAGGCCAAAAGCGCCGCCTGGGGCTGGCACGGCTGTTGGTGACCGGCCGCCCGGTCTGGCTTCTGGACGAGCCGACAGTCAGCCTTGATGCGGCATCGGTTGCGCTGTTTGCCGGGGTCGTGCGGCGGCATCTGGCGGGGGGCGGCATCGCGGTCATCGCCACCCATGTCGACCTTGGCCTTCCCGAGGCTGAAGTCCTGGACCTTGCCCCCTACCGGGCCCGCATCAGCGTAAGCAACGGTTTTGATGAGGCTTTTGCATGATGCGCCCCGTTCTGGCCAGCCGTTGGAGCCTCCGGCGGGAGTATTTGGGAAAAGAGCAATCCCGGAGTGATGCAGCATGAAGGCGCTGTTGTTCCGCGATCTGCGGCTGGCGATGCGGGCGGGCGGGGGCTTTGGGCTGGGGCTGGCGTTCTTCTTCCTTTTGTCCGTGCTGGTGCCGTTGGGCGTCGGGCCGGAAGGCAGCACGCTGGGCCGCATTGCGCCCGGCATCCTGTGGGTGGGCGCGCTTCTGGCCTGCCTATTGTCGCTGGACCGCATCTTCGCGCTGGATTTCGAGGACGGCTCGCTGGAGTTTCTGGCCACCGCGCCGATTCCGCTGGAGGCGGTGGTGGCCGTCAAGGCCTTCGCGCATTGGCTGGTGACTGGCCTGCCTTTGACGCTGATAGCACCCGGTCTGGCGGTGTTTCTGAACCTGCCGCCTGCGGGCTATCTCTGGCTGGTCCTCAGCCTGGCTTTGGGGACGCCGGCGCTGTCGGTGATCGGCACCTTTGGTGCGGCGCTGGTTGTTGGCCTGCGCCGGGGCGGGCTGTTGTTAAGCCTTCTGGTCCTGCCGCTTTATGTGCCAACCCTGATCCTTGGGGCCGAGGCGGTCCGGCGCGGGGCCGAAGGGATGGCCCCCGCCACCCCACTGGCGCTGGTGGCCGCGATCAGTCTGGGGGCGGTGGCGCTGCTGCCGTTCGCCGCCGCCGCCGCCCTCCGCGTCAATTTGCGCTAGGTCTTCGCGTGATGGTGAGTTGAGCCCAAGCCACGGAAAGGATAGGTCTGCCCCATGTCGATCTGGGAATACGCTAACCCGAAACGGTTCATGCAGACCTCGGCCCGGGCCTTGCCTTGGGCAGTTGGCTTGACGGTTGCATGCTTGACGGTCGGGTTGGTCTGGGGCTTTTTCTTCACGCCTGAGGATTTCAAACAAGGCTCGACCGTCAAGATCATCTACATTCACGTCCCCGCCGCGATGATGGCTATCAACGCCTGGATCATGATGCTGGTCACCTCGCTGATCTGGATCGTGCGGCGGCATCATGTTTCGGTCCTTGCCGCCAAGGCCGCCGCTCCGGTGGGTCTGACCTTCACCATCATCGCGCTGGTCACCGGCGCGCTATGGGGCCAGCCGATGTGGGGGACCTGGTGGGCCTGGGACCCGCGCCTGACCGCATTCCTGATCCTGACGCTGTTCTATTTCGGTTATCTCGCGCTGTGGTCGGCGATCGAGGACCCTGATACTGCGGCTGATCTGACGTCGATCCTGTGTCTGGTGGGGTCGGTTTTTGCACTGCTGTCGCGCTATGCGGTCAACCTGTGGAGCCAGGGTCTGCATCAGGGCGCGTCCTTGTCGCTGGACAAGGAAGAGAACGTGTCGGACGTCTACTGGCAGCCTTTGGTGATCTGTATCGTCGGGTTCGTGCTGTTGTTCGTCACCATGGTCTTGCTGCGGACCCGTACCGAGATCCGGGCGCGCAGGCTTAAGGCGCTTCTGGCGCGGGAAAGGGTGGCGTGATGCCCGAACTTGGCAAATATGCTGGTGTGGTCATGGGGTCCTATGCCGCAACTGCGGCGCTGCTGGTGTTGCTGGTCGCCCTGTCGCTGTGGCAGTCCGGACGGGTCCGGCGCGCGCTGGCCGAGGTCGAGGCGCGGCAGGAGAAATCCGATGTCTAGATGGTTGATGCTGCTGCCCCCGGTCCTGTTCGCGGGCCTTGCCGGACTGTTCTACACCGGGATGTATCGCCAGAACCCCGGAGAGTTGCAGTCGGTCTTTGTCGGCCGTCCGGCGCCTTCCTTACCGGTTACTGGCCTGCCGGGGGTGCTGGTCCTGACCGATGCGGACCTGCGGATGGGGCAGGTGACCGTGGTCAACTTCTGGGCGACCTGGTGTCCGCCTTGCCGTGCCGAACATCCGGTACTGCTGGAGATGGCCGCGCGCGGCATCCGGGTTGCGGGCGTCAACATCATGGATGACGACGCCAAGGCGGTGGCCTATCTGGCGGATGAGGGCAATCCTTTCATCGGCGTCGCCACAGACCCGAACGGGCGCAACCGGGTGGACTGGGGCGTCACCGCGCCGCCCGAGACGTTTATCGTCGCCGGGGACGGCACGGTGCTGTTCCGGTTCGTCGGGCCACTGGTCGGCACAGACTATGAGACCCGCTTTGTGCCTGAGCTGGAAAAGGCATTGGCGGCAACGCCCTGAACCGCGCTACCCAAGCGCCAGCAGCAGTCCAAGGGCCGCAAACAGCGACAGTTCCATCAGGGGCAGGCTGAACAACACCGCCTGTCGGGGTTGGCTGCGCCGGGAGCAGGTCTTCGGTGGATAGGATACAGGTGGGCCGAGGGCGGGGAAACGGTCGGCCATGGGGTGGCCTTGTCGTTGGGGTGCCCCCAGATTGCCCACCAAGGTCTTGCGAAATGCTGAAGGCCCGGACGGGCCGGGCCTTCAGATCGCGAAACAATCGGTTTCCGATATCAGGACGACGCCAGATCCCGCAGCACATAATGCAGCACGCCGCCGTTTTCGACGTATTCGACCTCGATCTCGGTGTCGATGCGGCACTTGATCTGGATCGTCTTTGCGGTCCCGTCGGCATAACGGATTGTGCAGGGCACCAGCGACAGGGGCTTGAGGTCGCCTTCCAGCCCGGTGATCGACACCACCTCGTCGCCCTTCAGGCCCAGCGATTTGCGGGTGTCGCCGCCGGTGAACTCGAACGGGATGACGCCCATGCCGACCAGGTTCGAGCGGTGGATGCGCTCGAACGATTCCGCGATCACGGCCTTGACGCCGAGGAGGGCAGTGCCCTTCGCGGCCCAGTCGCGCGACGACCCTGCGCCGTATTCGATACCGCCGAAGATCACCAAGGGCGTGCCATTGGCCTGATGCGCCATGGATGCGTCGTAGATCGAGGTCTGCACCCCATCTGGCCCGAGGGTATAGCCGCCCTCGACCCCATCCAGCATTTCGTTCTTGATGCGGATATTGGCGAAAGTACCGCGCATCATCACCTCATGGTTGCCCCGACGCGAGCCATAAGAGTTGAACTCGGACACCGGAACCTGCCGTTCCGTCAGATATTTTCCCGCCGGATGCGAGGCCTTGAACCCACCTGCGGGCGAGATGTGGTCGGTGGTGATCATGTCGCCAAGCAGCGCCAGCACCCGCGCGCCGGTAACATCCTTGATGACCCCGGCGGTCTTCGACATGCCGCGGAAATAGGGCGGGTTCTGGATATATGTCGAGGATGCGGGCCAGTCGTAAACCTCGGAGTCGGTGATCTTGACTGCCTGCCATTTTTCGTCGCCCTTGAAGACATCGGCGTATTTCTTCTGGAACGCCGCACGCGTGACGACCGCATTGACGATGTCGGCGATTTCTTTGTTCGTCGGCCAGATGTCTTTCAGGTAAACCGGGCCATCGGTTCCCGTGCCCAGGGGTTCGGTGGTCAGGTCGATGTTCAAGTCACCGGCCAGCGCGTAAGCGACGACCAAGGGGGGCGAGGCGAGGTAGTTCGCGCGCACGTCCGGCGAGATCCGGCCTTCGAAGTTCCTGTTGCCCGACAGGACAGCGGCGGCCACAAGGTCACCCTCGTTGATTGCCTTGGAAATCTCGGGCTGCAAGGGACCCGAGTTGCCGATGCAGGTGGTGCAACCATAGCCGACCAGGTTGAAGCCCACCGCGTCCAGATCTTCCTGAAGGCCAGCCGCTTCAAGGTATTCCGACACGACCTGCGACCCGGGGGCCAGCGAGGTCTTGACCCAAGGCTTGCGGTTCAGACCCAGCGCGCGAGCCTTGCGAGCGACAAGGCCAGCGCCGATCAGCACATAGGGGTTCGAGGTGTTGGTGCAGGAGGTGATCGACGCGATCACCACCTTTCCGGATGTCAGGGTGTAATCCTCACCTTCGACGGCGACTTCCTTGCCTTGCGGGCGCTTGAAGCTGGAGTCCATCTCACGCGCGAAACTGGTCTTGGCGTCGGTCAGCGGCAGATAATCCTGCGGGCGCTTGGGGCCGGAAATGGCGGGGACAATCTCGCCCATATCCAGATGCAGGGTCGAGGTATAGATCGGGTCATAGTCCGGGCCACGCCACATGCCGTTGGCTTTCGCGTAAGCCTCCACCAGTGCAATCCGGGCCTCGTCGCGGCCGGTCATGTGCATGTAACGCAGGGTTTCGTCATCAATCGGGAAGAAACCACAGGTGGCCCCATATTCCGGGGCCATGTTGGCGATGGTGGCACGGTCGGCCAGCGGCAGGTGGTCAAGGCCCGGCCCGTAGAATTCGACGAACTTGTTCACGACGCCATGCTTGCGGAGCATCTGCACGACTTTCAGCACCAGATCGGTCGCGGTGGTGCCTTCCATCATGGCACCCGTCAGCTTGAAGCCGACAACCTCGGGGATCAGCATCGAGACGGGCTGGCCCAGCATTGCCGCCTCGGCCTCGATCCCGCCGACGCCCCAGCCAAGGACGGCAAGGCCGTTGACCATGGTGGTGTGGCTGTCGGTGCCGACGAGGGTGTCGGGATAGGCAACGGGCTGGCCGTTCTGGTCGGTATCGGTCCAGACGGTCTGCGCCAGATATTCCAGGTTCACTTGATGGCAGATGCCAGTGCCGGGGGGCACGACGCGGAAGTTGTTGAACGCCTTTTGTCCCCATTTCAGGAAGACATAGCGTTCCATGTTCCGTTCATATTCGCGGTCGACGTTCATCTGGAAGGCGCGGGGGTGGCCGAATTCGTCGATCATCACCGAGTGGTCGATGACAAGATCCACCGGTACGAGTGGGTTGATCTTGGCGGCCGAGCCTTTCAGGCCCAGAATCCCGTCGCGCATGGCGGCAAGGTCCACCACCGCCGGCACGCCGGTAAAGTCCTGCATCAGCACGCGCGCCGGGCGATAGGCGATTTCGCGCGGGTTCTGGCCGCCCTTGGCACCCCATTCTGCGAAGGCGCGGATGTCGTCCACGGTGACAGTCTTGCCATCCTCGAACCGCAGCATGTTTTCCAGCACCACCTTCAGCGCGGCGGGCAGGCGGGAGAACTCACCCAGACCGGCAGCCTCGGCGGCGGGGATGGAATAATAGCTGACCGTCTGGCCCCCGGCAGTCAGGGATTTGCGGGTCTGTCTGAGGTCATGTCCAACGGTGACGGTCATGCGTGGGGCTCCTGAAGGAAAATGGCTGTGGGCATTGTATGCAATAGTATGCCGAATATCCAGCCCCGGTAGACGGCCTTCTTACGACATATGTCAGGTCTCTCGCAAAACCTTGATTGGCACGTGTGTGTTGTCATTCGTATAACAGTTTCGGGGACAAGGGATCAGGATACACGACATGCGTCATTTCGTCAGCGCCGCCTGCGGGGTTTGGCTTGCATCAGTGGCCGCGGTTCAGGCTGAACCGGTGGTCGTGGTTGAGCTTTACACCTCGCAGGGCTGTTCGTCCTGCCCGCCCGCGGATGAGTTTGTGGCGATGCTGGCCTCCGACCCCCGCATTCTGCCGCTGGCCCTTCATGTCGACTATTGGGATTACATCGGCTGGGCCGACGCCTTCGCGCAGGGCAAGTTCACCGACCGTCAGCGCGCCTATGCCAAGATGGTGGGGTCGCGGACGATCTACACGCCGCAATTTATCATCGGCGGCACCGACCGGATCGAGGGTTTCTCCCCCGAAGAAACCGCCGACCGGCTGCGCGCCCACCTTGCGGCCCAGCCGGTGGTCAACCTGACCGTGACCCGCGACGGCGACATGCTGGTAATCCACGCCGAGGCCGACCCGCCACTGGCTGAAGGCGTGCGCGTGCAATTGGTGCGCTATACGCCCGCCGAAACGGTGATGATCGAACGGGGCGAGAATGCCGGCAAGACAATCACTTACACCAATATCGTGACCTCGTGGCAGCGGCTGGAGGACTGGTCGGGCAAGGCCCCGCTGGAGCTGCGCACGCCCTTTGCCGGAGACGGTCCGGGCGCGGTGATCGTGCAGGCCGATGGCCCGGCTGAGATCCTTGCGGCCGCGCGGGTCGACTGAAGGGTGACCTGATTGCGAGGGCGACCCTACTTGCGTTTGCGCCGCATGCCCTTCCAGCGGCGATGAATCCAGAACCACTGGTCCAGATTCTGGCGCACCAAAGTCTCAAGACTGTCGTTCAGCGCCTGGGTCATCGCTTCAGGGGTGCCTTGCGGGATCGGTGGCTCGACCACGATGTCAAAGGACAGCCCGTCCACCGCCCGGATCGCATAGGTCGGCACCAGCAATGCGTTGTATTTCAAGGCAAGATCGGCCGCCGACAGGGCGGTCAGCGCCTGCGTACCGAAGAATGTCAGCGGCTCGCCGTGCCCCATGTGCTGATCGACCAGCAGTCCTAGCATGCCGCCGGATCTAAGATGCCGGACCATCTTGGTCATTCCGGCCCGCCCACGCGGAAACAGCGGCGTGCCGATGCCCGAGATCGCCGCGACGTAGTGTTCGTTGAAATAGCGGTTCGCCATCGGCATATACAGCGCGCCAACCCGATAGCCCCGTGCGATCAGGGCGGCACGGCTGGCGTCGTAATTGCCGAAATGCCCAGTCACCAGAATCACCGGGCGGCCTTGGCGATGCGCTTCCTCCAGCGCCGCGACACCACCTCCGGTCAGGGGGTGGCCGATCGCATGGGAGACAAATTCGGGGCCTGAATAGATCTCGATCACGGTGCGGCCGACATTGTCGGGCACGGCGCGGACGATACGCTCGACCTCATCGCGGGGCAGGTCGGGCAGGACCAGTGCCAGGTTCTGCCGGATACGATTGCGATATCCCGCCGCCGGAGCGATGATCCGCGACAGAACCCAGCCGCACAAAGGCACCCGCACGCGGTAGGGCAAGCGCAGCAACACCCAGATCAGCGCGCGCAAGGCGCGGTCCTGCAGCCAGTGGCGAAGGTAAAAGGCGGGTGTGTCGGCCATGGGGTCAGGTCTTGCGGGAGTTTTGGGTTTCGCGATGCCAGACATAAAGACCCGCCCCCACGATCACAAGCGCGCCAATGACCGTCCAGCGGTCGGGAAACTTGCCAAAAAGGACCGCACCCCAGAAGGTCGCAAAGATGATGCCAAGATACGAGAAGGGGGCCACGATCCCGGCTTCGGTGATCGAAAAGCTGCGGATGATGCAAAGCTGCACCCCGGTCCCAAGACAGCCGATCAGCACAAAACGCCAAAGGTCTTCCGCCGCGATCGGGGCCCAGACGAACGGCAACGTTGCCCCGGCGGCGATTGTGCCAAAAAGCGCGGCATAGATCATCGAGGCCCAGACGCTTTCCT
>CAIXBE010000416.1 GCA_903917595.1 uncultured Rhodobacterales bacterium | reverse complement strand
GGTCCAAATGCTTCTGCAGATCTGGTCGGGCTGTTCGTCGAATTCTTCTGACTGCACGTCATCGAGTTGCTGTTCGACAATGGTGGTGAGGGACGTCACGCCCTTTCCGTCAGCGAGGGCCAGGATCCTGCGCGACCGATGCTCTGCAGGTTGCAGTTCGTCCCGATCAAATTCAGACAGTGCTTGAATAAGCATTTCTCGAAACGCTTGGACTGCTTCGTGATCAACTTGATCGGGAATGTCCTCAGGTAACTTGAAGTCAGGCTCGTTGTCTCCCTCTCTAACGGCAAGTGCTGCTCGGGCGAGATCAATCCGCGCATCCTCGATCAGTGCTAGCACACTGGGTCCAATCGGAGATGCTTTGCGCGGCATGAACTCACCCCTTCGTTTATCGGCACAAGTCTGATTCAACCTTTGATAATCGTGGACAAAACTTCGGGCCGCAAGAGCAGACGTTCTACCTCCGTTCTGATTTCTGCGCTCGTTTTCAGATCGCGTGTCCCATCGGGGCACATGGACTGGCTTTTCGTCGGTAAGGATACCGATGAACACGAGTACACCACCGATGAAACGCCCGAACTCCCTGCCACCTCATCAGATGACCCCCGCCGCCCGTCGCGCCGAACTGTGCGGGGTTACTGGCGCTTGGGCTGATCCGGTTGCGGATGCGGAAACAGCGTGAAGTCTCTGAACAGACTGGAGAAAGTTGCCTACACTGTCCGCCCGACCAATGCCTTCATGCAACTCCAACTCGCAGGAGAGACGCATGACAAAGCCCGATCCAATCCCCGCGCGCCTAGTCGCGCTGAAGACCACATCGACGCCCGACCTGAAGGCGCAGTGGCGCGACCTGTTCGAAACCGAACCGCCGCCGTTCAACCGGCGCCACCTGGAAAGCCGCTTGGCCTATCGTATCCAGGAACTGGCCTATGGCGGACTGAGGCCCGAAACCATCAAGCGGCTGGAAGCCTTGGGCGAACAGCTCGATGGCGGCAATATCACGACGCGCCGCATCCGCGCTGATCGCGACCGTCCCATCACCGGCACCCGGTTGCTGCGCGAGTGGCAGGGCGTCGAACAGATCGTCACCGTCACCGCCGTCGGCTTCGAATGGCAGGGGCGGCCATACCAGTCGCTGTCCGCCATCGCGCGCGCCATCACCGGCACACGCTGGAACGGCTGGGTCTTCTTCGGGCTGAAGAACCACCGGAGGACGGCATGAACAAACCTGTCGTCCGCAAACTCCGCTGCGCCGTTTACACCCGGAAATCTAGCGAGGAAGGGCTGGAGCAGGAGTTCAACAGCCTGCATGCCCAACGCGAGGCCTGCGAATCCTACATCGCCAGCCAGCGGTCCGAAGGCTGGGTGCTGGTTCGCGACCAATATGACGATGGTGGCATATCCGGCGGCACGCTAGAACGACCCGGCCTGAAACGGTTGCTGGCCGACATCGAGGATGGGCTGGTTGACGTGGTGGTCGTCTACAAGATCGACCGCCTGTTGCGTTCGCTGATGGATTTTTCCAAGCTGGTCGAAGTGTTCGACCGGAACAGCGTGACCTTCGTATCTGTGACGCAATCGTTCAACACAACCACCTCAATGGGGCGGCTGACGCTAAACATCCTGCTGTCTTTCGCCCAGTTCGAACGGGAGGTGACGGCCGAACGGATCCGCGACAAGGTTCGCGCCAGCCGGATGAAGGGCATGTGGATGGGTGGCTGCCCCCCGCTGGGTTATGAAGTCAAGGCCCGGAAGCTGGTCGAAAACCCCGGCGACGCTGAACATGTCCGCTGGGTCTTCGCCCGGTTCATCGAGATCGGTTCCGGCACAGTGTTGGCGCGGGAACTTGCCGAACGGGGTGTCAGCACCAGCCGTGGCCACCGCAT
>CAIXBE010000415.1 GCA_903917595.1 uncultured Rhodobacterales bacterium | reverse complement strand
TTCCACGCGATTGCCTATGACATCATCGGTATCGTCGAAGGGTCAAAGCCCGCCTTGGCGGATCATGCCACAGACGACATGGCCTTCAGCAACCTGATCAAGCAGATCCTGAAGGACCTAGTCTACCGCCTGTCAGAGGTGTCGAAGGCGATCATCCAGTTCTTCGCGCATTTTCTGGTCGAGGCCAAGACGGAATGGGACTTCAAGACCAAGCACGACTTCTACACCCACATGGAGAGCCAGGACCTGCGGACGCTGCAGGGCGAAAAGGTCAAGAGTTACGAAGAACTGCAGATCGCCAACTGGCTGTACGAAAACGGCGTCGACTACGAATACGAGCCCGTCTACGAACAAAAGGTTTCCGAGATCGGCAGGCGCGATTACCAGCCCGATTTCCGCCTGACCGAAAGCGGCATCTACATCGAGCATTTCGGAGTGCGGCGCGAGAAGGCGCGGGACGGCAGCGAAAGGCTGGTCACTGCGCCTTTCGTGGATCGTGAAGAATACCTGGCGGGGATGGACTGGAAGCGGAAGGTCCACGCCGAGCATCAGACCACTCTGATCGAGACCTACAGCTATGAACGGCAAGACGGGCGATTGCTGACCGGCCTCGCCGAAAAGCTGGCTCCGCATGTCACTCTAAACCCCCGGCCGGTCGACACCATCTATGACCGGATTGTCGAGCTGAAGCAGGTCGATGACTTTTCCAAGTTGCTCGGAACCTTCCTGCGCAAGTTCAAGAGCGGCGGCTACAGCCTGCAGGACTGCGAGACCAAGTCAGATCAGATGAAGCTGGGCAAACGCGCCCGGGCGTTCCTCGACGTCTTCGCGCCGGTCTTCGAGGAATATCAGACGCGTCTGGCGGGCCGGATCGACTTCGAGGACATGATGTTGCGCGCTGCGCGCTATGCAGAGGACGGTCGCTATGTCAGCCCGTTCCGCCATATCCTCGTGGATGAGTTCCAGGACATCTCGCAAAGCCGCGCAAGGCTGGTAAAGGCGTTGAAGGCCCAGCATCCGGATGTCCGCGTCTTTGCCGTGGGTGACGACTGGCAATCGATCTTCCGCTTCGCGGGGTCCGACATCCACCTGATGCGCCATTTCGGGCGAGAGTTCGGGGGCCGCTTCGATGGCGAGACTGGTGTGCACAGAACCGTCGACCTCGGCCGCACCTTCCGTTCGGTCGACCAGATCGCCTTTGCCGCCCGAACCTTCGTTCTGCGGAACCCCGCCCAGATCGACAAGAAAATCGTCCCAGCCGGGACCGCGACCGAACCGGCGATCAGGGTCGTCTCCGTGTCCAAAAGCGAGGATGAGGGGAAACTCAACGAGGTGCTTGCCGCCCTGTCTGCTGCCGCAGCGCTCGAGGCCAAGCCCGTGACGGTACTGCTCCTCGGCCGCTACCGTTTCAACGAACCGGACATGCCGGGTCTGCGGCGCCGTTTCCCGCGGCTGAAGATCGACTTCAAGACCATCCACGCCTCGAAGGGGCTGGAAGCCGACCACGTCTTCCTGCTGAACGCTGACAGCGGGCGCATGGGGTTCCCGTCAGAGATCGTCGACGACCCCCTCTTGTCTCTGGTCTCGCCAGAAGAGGAAGCGTTCCAGAACGCAGAGGAGCGGCGCGTCATGTATGTGGCGATGACGCGGGCCCGACATACCCTGACCATCCTTGCCTCGAATGCCCGGCCATCTGCCTTTGTGACTGAGCTTCGGAAAGACCCCATCTACGGGATTTCAACAGCCCCAGGGGCCGAACCCGAGGCTCATATCTGCGGCGAATGCGGTGGGCGATTGCTGGGCGTGACAGGGCAGGATGGCCGCATCTGGTATCGCTGCGAGCATGTGCAGCATTGCGGAAACCTTCTGCCCGCCTGCCCATCCTGCGGCACGGCCCTGCCACGGCATGCGGAGGGGACGAGCGAGGTACGATGTGGCTGCGGAGCCAGCTGTCCGACCTGCCCGGACTGCGAAGATGGCTGGCTCGTCGAACGCAGCGGCAGCTTTGGCAAGTTCCTCGGCTGCGTCCGCTATCCGACATGTACCGGGAAAGCAAAGATTCCAGAAAGAGCGCCTGGAGTTAAGAACGCGCGAGGCTAAGCACTGACGGCGCCGAGCTTGAAGAAGTCACCACTCCCAGTCTTGCTCATTTCGAGCAGGAAACGAGGCGATGAACTGCTCAGCCTGCCGTGCCTCTTTCAATGTCAGCCCGAACGCCACATGCGACTTGGCGGCCGAAACAACCGCCCGCGCGATCCACTTTCGTTGGTCGGCGTCCTCGAAATCACCAGCCAGCGCATCCGTCCGCCCGCTGGCGAGTTCCGCCACAACCTCTTTGCCATACCGCAGACCCAGCTCATCAGCGAACCGCTCAGCATGGGCATCCCCCCGGAATTCCACCTTTCCGTCTGTCTGCATGATGCGACCCATTGCCCCGAGGGCACGCAGCAAACGATCATTGTCCGGTGCCACCTCATGCGCCCGGGTATGCTCAGTCAGTTTGGCCGCCGTTTCATAGAAACGTTCAAGATCATCGACGACCGTCCTACTCTGATCCGAATTCCGAAGATCGACACGCCGTCGCCCGGACAGGGCCAACAAGTCACTGCGCACCCAATCGCGCTCTTCCCACGCATTGGCAGCACCCGTCTCCAGTCGCTCGGCCAAGCGGTCGCCGCTGAGACCTAAGGCCACAGCTTTGCTGACGATGGCCGTTTTCAGCCGGTCGACGGCACCTGGCTGCAGATCAACGGCCTCCCTACCCTGTGTCAGGCGGTCACCCTCAAGTCCCGTTGCATAGAGATTTGTTTGCGGCAGCATCTGCAAAAGTTGCGCCCCTCTCGCATCGCCCAAGCCTTTGGCGATATCGATAGCATAGCCATAAAGCTCGTCCCGCATGTCCTTGCGCTCGGCGACGGGCATCTTTCGGATCTTGCCCTCCGCCTCGGCCATCCATCCGCTGAAATGCCGGTCCAGATCGGCCCGCTCCGCCGTCGCGATATCGCCCGGAAAAGGTTGCAGCACCCCGCCACGACGCAAAGCTTCTTCCGCCTTGGCGATCTTCTCGCCAATCTCCGGCAGACCTGTCAGTGCCGCCACATGCTGCAGACTGCGCATGGCATCCGCCGTGCGTGCCATCGTCGCCAACGCATCCTCCAGCGCCTTGCCCTCACGCTGCTTTTCTTCCGGCGCCCGGCCCTCGACCCGCGCCCGCTCGATCTCTGCCCGCGACGGGCCGTAGGTCAGCAAGCCACGCTCGGCTCGCGAAGTGGCATCCAGAAACACGCCCTCCTCGGCCGCGATCGCCACCATGCGCTCTTTCATGATCTCCAGATTGAAGACATGTTCCTTGGCCATGAAGAACCAGCTGTCATTCACCGTGCCCCGGTTGTTGACGACCATGTGGACATGCGGATGCGCCTTGTCGGTGTGCAGGGCCGCAACGTAGGACCAGACATCGTCCTGATGCTCACCCGACTGGAACATCTCGAAGGCCCAGACCTCAGCGATCAGTTTAGCCTTCTCCGGCCGAACATGGGACGGGAAGCTCATCAGCAGATGGGTGGTGTGACCGTTCTTCGGCGAGCCACGCCAGTCCTCGCCCCAGTCACCGACGATGTCATTCCGCTCATCTTTGGTCAGTCCCTTGGCGTCGGCATCCAGCACGACCCCGTTGCCGAAGATCGAGGCTGACTTAGAGAACAGATAGTCCATCTGGGCGGCCAGTTCCTTGGCGTTCGCCGTCCCACCCTTGCCGATCTTCTTCAGAACCGCCGCGTTCGACCCCAGCGAAAACCGCCACATCTGGCTGGCCCGGGTCGAGAAACTGAACCCGCGCTTGGGCGAGGACGAGCCGCCCGCCTTCACCCTGCCCTGCTGCGGCCGCAGGAAGTTGATCTCCCCAAGAACGGCCTCTGCAATCCCGATGGGACGCGACCCAAGGTTAACCATGGCGCGCGCCCTCCTGGCTTTCTGCAAACGTGCGGAAAAGCGCCACACCCTGCCGCCGACGTTCGGCGATAATCTGGCTCAGCGCCTTCGCCACCATTGGCAGGGACCGCCGCAACTCATCCACCGAAGCCCATTGCGCCTTGACCATCGGTGCTCTGCCGCGGTTCGCCGCCAGGGCGATCTGGTTCACG
>CAIXBE010000414.1 GCA_903917595.1 uncultured Rhodobacterales bacterium | reverse complement strand
TGCAAGCCTATGTCGCCAAGCGGCGGGAAGAGATCGGCAATGACGAACCCTGAAGAGAAACTGAAATCCCACGCGCAGGCGGTCGTGATCGGCGGTGGGCTTGTCGGCTGTTCGATCCTTTACCATCTGACCAAGCTGGGCTGGACGGATGTGGTGCTGTTGGAGCGGTCGGAACTGACCTCAGGCTCCACGTGGCATGCGGCGGCGAATATCCACGGGCTGCATGACAGCACCAACATCAGCCGTTTGCAGCACTACACCATGGGCCTTTACAAGGAATTGGAGGCCGAAACCGGCCAGGGCTGCGGCATCTTCCAGCCCGGTTCGTTGTATCTGGCCCAGACCGAGGCGCGGGAACACCAGCTGCGCCTGCAGGCTGCCAAGGCGAAGTATTACGGCATGGATTTCTATGAAGTCAGCCGGGCCGAGGCCGAACGGCTGCACCCTTTGGTGAACTTCGACGGCATCCGCTGCATCATGTATGAACCCCAAGGCGGCAATGTTGACCCCTCGGGCGTGACCATGGCCTATGCCGCCGGGGCGCGGGCGCGTGGCGCGCAGATTCACCGCAACTGCCCAGTGACGGCGACGCGGGCGCAAGCCGATGGGTCGTGGATTGTGGAGACACCGCTTGGGAATGTGCATACCCAATGGGTCGTGAACGCCGCCGGGTTGTGGGCGCGTGAAGTGGCGGCTTTGGCGGGGTTTACTCTGCCCTTGATGCCGACCGAGCATCAGTATTTCGTCACCGAGACCATCCCCGAGATTGCTGCGATGGACCGTCGCCTGCCTTCGGTCGCCGATCGCGACGGAGAATATTACCTGCGGCAAGAGGGCAAGGGCCTCTTGGTCGGCGCCTATGAGCGCGACATGAAGTTCTGGGCCGAGGACAGCACGCCGCCGGGCTTTGGGCATGAATTGTTCGCCGATGATCTGGAGCGGATCGAGCCGAACATGATGCGCGCCATTGACCGGGTGCCCGTGGTAGGATCGGCGGGGATCAAGCGGGTGATCAACGGTCCGATGATCTGGTCGCCTGACAGCAGCGCGCTGTTCGGCCCGGTGCCTGAGCTGCGCAACTATTTCTGCTGCAACGGGATCATTCCGGGTTTCTCGCAATCCGGCGGCCTGGGCCTTCTCAGTGCTGAATGGATCATTCAGGGCGAACCAAAGCTGGATATGTTCGGCTGGGATCTGGCTCGGTTTGGCGCATGGGCGGGCAAGGATTTCACCAAGGCGCGCGTGCGCGATCAATATGCCAACCGCTTCAAGATCCACTTCCCGAATGAAGAGCGCGCCGCAGGCCGCCCCGTGCGGACCCGCCCGATTTATCAGACGCAAAAGGCGATGGGCGGGGTTTTTGGCCTGAACTATGGCTGGGAACACCCCTTGTGGTTTTCCACTGAGGGCGAGCCGAAGGAAGAAACCATCGGCTTTGACCGCCAGAACTGGTGGGCCCCGGTGGGGCGCGAGGCCCGCGCCTTGCGCGACCGGGCCGGGATCATCGAC
Source organism: uncultured Rhodobacterales bacterium (assembly GCA_903917595.1). Lineage (GTDB taxonomy): Bacteria > Pseudomonadota > Alphaproteobacteria > Rhodobacterales > Rhodobacteraceae > Tabrizicola > Tabrizicola rara. The sequence continues at coordinate 3,484 of CAIXBE010000414.1, read as the reverse complement.
ATCTCGAACTTTGCTCGCTACCGGGTCACTGGGCCGGGGGCGAAGGACTGGCTGGACGCGCTTCTGGCCAACCGGATCCCGGGTGTGCCGGGGCGCTCCTGCCTTGCCCCTCTGATCGGCAAGCGCGGCGGCATTGCGGGGGATTTCACTGTCACTTGCCTTGGCGATGGCAACTATTTCATGGTCGGCTCGGGCATGGCCGAACGCTATCACAAGCGCTTCTTTGATGCGGTGCCTTTGCCCGCTGGCACCCGTTGGGACAGCGTGACCGACATGATGGCGGGCTTCAATGTCGCCGGTCCCTTGGCGCGCGATCTTCTGGCGCGGCTGACCAATGCCGACCTGTCGAACGATACCTTCCCCTTCATGAGGTCGGCGCAGATTGACGTGGCAGGTGTGCCTTGCATTGCCTTGCGCGTCAGCTTCACCGGCGATCTCGGTTGGGAGTTACACTGCGCCGAGGCCGATCAGGCGCGGCTTTATGCAGCATTGCTGGAGGCCGGAAAGCCGCTTGGTGCAGGCCCGGTGGGCAGTCGCGCCTTGATGAGCCTGCGGGTGGAAAAGGGCTATGGCTCTTGGGGCCGCGACTATTCGCCCGAATACTGGCCGCAGGAAACCGGGCTGGCGGGCCCTATTAAGATGGACAAGGAGTTCCTGAACAAAGCGGCGTACGCCGAGATTGCCGGAAATCCCCCGCGTGAAGTGCTGCGGACGCTGGTGATTGACGCGACCACCGCTGATGCCACCGGTAACGAGCCGATCTTCGATCTTGCCGGAAAGCCCGCCGGAAAGGTGTCATCGGGAACCTATGGCTATCACGTCGGCCAATCGCTGGCCCTGGCCTATCTGCGGCCGAATATAGCGTCAGGCACCGAATTGCAGGTCATGGTGCTGGGTCGTCCGCACCGCGCGCGGGTGCTGGACGGGGCCGCCTTTGACCCTGAGGGCAAGCGGCTGCGAGCGTAAGGCGCGCGGGCCCCGGATTGGCGGGGGAACCCCGCCCTACGGCGCTGCGCAGGCGAAGTCGAGCAAGCTTTGCGCAGATTGGCCGGGTGTCAGCGCTTCTGCCGCCGCGCGCAAGGCGTGCGCGCGCGGTGCACCCAGAACCGGATCGGCGCAGGCGTGAAACTTTTGGCGCATCTCGTCGCGGGGAACCATCGTTTCGGGATCGCCGCGCGCCTCGGTCGGCTGGGATTGCAGGCGGGTGCCATCGTGCAAGACCACAACCGCATGGGCAAAGCGGCGGGCCGGAAAAGCGGAGTTGTAGGTGTCAGATTCCGTCACCAGCATGCCGGTCGCCAGACGGCGGATTTCGGGGTCGGCGAAGGCGGCCTCAGTGATGTCAGCCGCCCCGATGGTGCCGCGCACCGCAGCGACAGCCGCGGGGAAGGCGGTGGAATACTGCGCCTCTTCGGTGGTCGCTGGCGTCCGAGTGGCAAGGCGCAGGGATTGGTGGAAGGTGACGATCTCGATCTGCGCGACATCGGTCGATTTCAAGCCATGGCCCTGCATCAGCGACAACACCGCCTGAACCGGCGGCTGCGCCCAGCGGCAGACTGGGAAGGGTTTGTAATACTGCTCCATCACCCGCCAATTTTGCCCTAGATCGCCCCAAAGATCGGCCACATAATCGCCCTCGGCGGTGATCGCGGGTGCACCGGTAAAGCCAGACCGTGCCATGTAGGCTGCCGAAACCCCCGCCATGCCACCCCAACCCGAGCCATCCTTGACCATGGTCGGCGCATCGATGCAGCGCATCATCTGGCTGCGGGGACCGTGGTATTCGGCGATGCCAAGGGCGTGGCGCGTCTGATCGGCGGAAAGCCCCAGATAGCGCGCGCCGATGGCGGCACAGGACAGCGCCGTCCACGCCCCGGTGGTGTGGTAGTCGCAAGCAGTGCGGTGCAGTGCGATCCCTGCGCGGGTGCCAATTTCATAGCCGAGAAGCAGCGCGACAAGAAGGTCGCCACCGTCAAGCCGCCCCGTTGCCTCGGCCATGGCCATCGCGGCAGGTAGGGCTGCGCAACCGGCGTGGCCTTTGGTTAAGCGGTGGCCATCGTGGGCGTCATAGGCGTCGATCACCATACCACCTGCCAACGTGGCCCCGGCAGGACTGACCTTGCGGCCATCCAAAAGCATTCGCGCCGGGGACGCGCCGGGCGCAAATTGCTCGGCCGCATGGTCGCGGATGATCTGCGACAACCGGGTGCCAATGCCCCCGGTGGCCACGCCCATGAGGTCAACCAGAAAATCGCGCGTGCGCTCTTGCACCGGGGCGGGCACGTCCTGCCAACGCAGGCCATGGAGAAAATTAATCAATGGTTGGGGCATGGCAGAACACCTTTGAAGGGGCTTTCAGGAAAGCACAGGATCGCCCAAACCCAAAGCCTGTTCCAACTCATGGTGCAGTGGCAGGCCGTCGGTCACGCGGCGGCCATGGTTCAGGACGATCCGGTCTGCCTGATCGCGTGACATGAGAACATTCAGGCTGCGCGCCTGAAAGATCACCAGATTGGCGAGCAGGCCCACACCGACGCGGCCCAGATCGGGCCGCCCGATCAGGTCGGCGGGCACTCGACTGGCCATGGCCAGCGCGCCGGTCAGGGGTTCGTCCGCCTGAAAAATGCGGATCGCCTGTTTCAGCGTGTCCAGCATGTCGTGATCGCCGTAAGCATACCATGCATCGCGGCAATTGTCGCCACCGATGGCCAAGGGCAGGCCCGCCGCGCGGATTTCATTGGCCGCCGTAACCCCCCGCCAACGCGGGGTGCGGCCGGGCTTTCGGTCCATCAGATACATCATCGGCGTCGGCATAGAGACAAAGGCCAGATCGGCCTCACGCGCCAAGGCAAGCGTGCTGTCGATCACTTCGGGGGGCATAAGGGACAGGTTCACACAATGGCCCAGAACCACCCGCCCCTGAAAACCCGAGCGCAGGCGGGCGCGGGCGATTTCGGGGATGGTGAAGGCCGACAAATCCTCGGTCTGATCGACGTGCAGGTCCACATCCAGCCCGCGTTCCTTGGCCAAGGCAAAAAGCCGGTCCAGTGCATGGGCCAGCGCGTCATAGGTGCCGTTTTCGCCCCGGTCGAGCGTGTCGGTCACGCCGCCCAGAATACCGCCCATATCGGCCGCAAGATCGGCCAAGGCGCGGCCCTCATCCCCCACCCACGCTTCCATCGCACAGATGGTGACCCCTTGCAGGTCCAACTTGCCCGCCCATTTCGTGCGCATGCGATCCAAGGCCCGCCAATGGTGCTGCGAATAGGCCAGCGTTTCACTGTCAACATGGCTGCGGAGTGCCGCGACCCCGTGGGCATAGGCACAGGCGATACCGAACTCCATGCGCAAGTCGAGGTCGGCGTCAGTCCAGCGCGGCCAGTCTTCGGCGGTCAGGGAAAAGCCGCCGTGGATGGTGCCATCGGGGCGGACGCGGGGGATGGCGTGGCCGCAGTCAAGATGAGTGTGCATGTCAATAAAGGCG
>CAIXBE010000413.1 GCA_903917595.1 uncultured Rhodobacterales bacterium | reverse complement strand
GGAGTTGTGCCAGATGGGTGCGGGGGGCGCGATCTGTTTCGCCTCTGGCTGGACCGAGGCGGGCGAGCCGGGCTTGCAGGACAAGCTGGTCGCAGCTGCGGGCGGGATGCCGATCCTGGGGCCGAACTGTTATGGGGTGATCAATTACCTCGACGGGGCGCTTTTGTGGCCCGACCAGCATGGCGGTATCCGGGTCGACAAGGGTGTGGCGCTGGTCAGCCAGTCGTCGAACATCGTGATCAACATGGGGATGCAGGCGCGGGGTCTGCCGATTGCCTATGTCGCCTGTCTGGGCAATGCCGCAGTCGTTGGTCTGGCCGAACTGACCGGTGCACTGCTGGACGATCCACGGGTGACGGCGGTCGGGCTTTACATCGAGGGGATCGACGATGCCCCGGCCTTTGCCGCGCTTGCCGAAAAGGCCCGGGCGATGGGCAAGGGGGTCGTGGCGATCAAGTCTGGCAAGACCGAGTCGTCACGGACCGCCGCCGCGTCGCACACCGCATCGCTGGCTGGGGGCGGAGCCGCCTCCAGTGCCTTCCTGCGGCAGATCGGCGTGGCGGAGGTGAACACTCCGTCCGAACTGATCGAAACGCTGAAGATTCTCCACGTCCACGGGCCACAGATCGGCACGCGGATCTGTTCCTTGTCCTGTTCGGGGGGCGAGGCGGGGTTGGTCGCGGACCTTGCCGCCCCTTACGGGATCGACTTTCCACCGGTGCCGCAAGCCACCCATGACCGGCTGTTCGCGGTGCTGGGGGAAATCCCGACGATATCCAACCCTTTGGATTATCACACCTTCATCTGGGGCGATGGGCCAAAGACCACGGAAGTTTTCAGCGCCATGCTGGACGCCTATGACGCTGGCATCTACATCATCGACACGCCGCGGGTCGATCGTTGCGACCCGTCCAGCTATCAACCTGCACTGGACGCGATTGTTGCGGCGCAGAAGGTGACGGGCAAGATTGCTTTCCCGGTCGCCTCGATGGTCGAAAACTTCGGCGAAGCGCGCGTCAAGGCGATGATGGATCAGGGCATCTGCACGCTTCTGGGGCTGGAAACCGCGATTGCCGCGATCAAGGCCGCGCAAACCTTGCCGGGTTTGCCGGGCTGGCGGCCTGCCGCTGCTCTGCCGCCGCGCGAGACCACGATGCTGACCGAGGCCGAGGGCAAGGCTATGCTGGCCAAGGCCGGAGTGGCTGTGCCGAAGTCGGTGACCGGGGCCACTTTGGCCGGGCTCGACACCACCGGGCTGACCGCGCCCTATGCGCTGAAGGGCCTTGGTTTTGCCCACAAGACCGAAGCAGGCGCAGTGCGGCTGGGTCTGACCTCGCTTGCCGGGCAGGCCGAGATGGCGGGGGCTGCGGGCTATCTGGTCGAGGAAATGGTGACGGGCGCGGTGGCCGAGGTGCTTTTGGGGCTGCGGCGTGATCCGGTCTATGGCGTCACGCTGACGCTGGGGATGGGGGGCGTCACGGCGGAGGTGCTGGCCGATACGGTGACGCTGGTTCTGCCTGCGACCGAGGCCGAGGTGCTGGAGGTGGCGCGGCGGTTGCGGCTGTGGCCGCTGCTGGATGGCTATCGCGGGCGTCCAAAAGCCGACATGGGCGCGATCGCCGATGTCGCTGTCAGGCTGGGTGCGCTGATGCTGGCTGACGAAAGCCTTGAGGAAATTGAAATCAACCCCGTGCTCGTGCGCCAACAAGGTGCCGTGGCGGTGGATGCCCTGATCAGGAGAGTGTGATGCCAGCTATGGAAATGCGGGTCGAAGGCCCGATCAAAACCCGCCGCGAAGGGGCAGTGCTTGAGGTGACGCTGGACGCGCCCAAGGCCAATGCGATCAGCCTGAAGACCAGCCGGGTGATGGGGCTGGTGTTCCGCGACTTCCGCGATGACGACAGCCTTCGGGTCTGCATCATCCGCGCGGCGGGCGAGAAGTTCTTCTGCCCCGGTTGGGACCTGAAGGCCGCGGCCGAGGGCGATGCGGTCGACGGCGACTATGGCGTCGGCGGTTTTGCCGGGTTGCAGGAGCTGCCGAACCTCAACAAGCCGGTGATTGCGGCGGTGCAGGGTATCTGCTGTGGCGGGGGGTTGGAGTTCGCGCTGTCGGCGGACCTGATCCTGTGTTCCACGAACGCGACCTTTGCCTTGCCGGAAATCCGCTCGGGCACGGTGGCCGATGCCGCCAGCATCAAACTGCCGAAACGCATCCCCTACCACGTCGCGATGGACCTGCTGCTCACGGGCCGCTGGTTCGACGCCGAAGAGGCACATCGCTGGGGGATCGTGAAGGAAATCTGCGCGCCGGAGGATCTTTTGGCCAAAGCCTGGGACCTTGCCCGCCTGCTGGAGAGCGGCCCGCCCCTCGTCTACGCCGCCATCAAGGAAGTGGTGCGCGAGGCCGAGAACATGCGCTTCCAGGACGCGCTGAACCGGGTCTCGAAGCGGCAGATGCCGACGGTGGACCGGCTTTATTCCAGCGAGGATCAGTTGGAGGGGGCGAAAGCGTTCGCCGAGAAGCGGGATCCGGTCTGGAAGGGGAAGTGAGGCACGTCGCAATGACTGTAGCTTCAGAAGTCCGGCGGACATGATTTGCGTCTGATCGTCCTGCCTGGTCTGGACGGTACGGGGGCATTGTCGGTGCCCTTGTGTTCATATCTAAGCGGTTCCCACATTGTGGAGAATATTCGGTATCCGGAGAACCTCTTTCGGTACGAAGACCTTGCCCACTGGCTTGAGCCGAAACTGGGCTCAGGCGACTACGCAATCATCGCCGAGTCCTTCTCAGGCCCGCTGGCCATAAGACTCGCGGCGGCGAGGCCCACAGGTCTGAAGGCGCTGGTTCTTGTCGCCAGCTTTGCGCGGTCACCGCGGCGGCTTCCCCCGTTTACGGCGACGCTGCTGTATCTTCTGCCCCTCCAATCACGTCTTATGATCCGCGTGGTCCAACGGCTTCTGGTCGGAAAGTGGGGCGCGCAGGACTTTCCCGACGCCTTCGCCGAGATTATCCGTAAGGTCCCGAAGTCGACATTGGTCAGGCGGCTACGCGAGGTGCTGCGAGGCGGTGCTTTGGATGCTCTGTCGGCCATTCAGACTCCAAGGCTGTTCGTCGCAGCCTCCCGAGATGCGCTGGTACCCGCACGAAAGATGGATGACTTTCGGACGGCTGGTTGGTCCGTAGAAGTCGTTGACGGGCCGCATTTCCTTAACCTCACACGGGCAGAAGCAGTCGGCGATCAGATTGAAAGGTTTCTGGCGAAGCAAGTCTAAGGTGCTTTTCAGAGATTGGACTGCTACTGTTTCAGCGAAGCAACTCATCATGCCATCCCCAACCACGACTACACCACCCGCATCCTCTGGACCGGCAACAGGGGCGAGGGGACGGCGCATTCCAAGGCCTTTGACCGGACCTGTGATATCGCGGTGCAGGGGAAGGCCGTGGCGGGAAAGGCCGAGAACATGCGCTTCCAGGACGCGCTGAACCGGGTCTCGAAACGGCAGATGCCGACGGTGGACAAGCTTTACTCCAGCGAGGATCAGCTTGAGGGGGCGAAAGCGTTCGCCTAGAAGCGCGATCCGGTGTGGAAGGGGCGCGAGGACGGGTCGCTGGCATGATCCTCCTTGCGACACCTGCGGATTGACCGCAAGCTTTACACGTTCATGCGCGAAGGTGCCGGTATGACAATCGTAGATGTTGCAATCATCGGGGCGGGGTTTTCCGGCCTGTCCGCCGCACTTGCCCTGCGCGAAGGCGGGAAGAGCATTCTG
>CAIXBE010000412.1 GCA_903917595.1 uncultured Rhodobacterales bacterium | reverse complement strand
GATGTTGCGGCTCTGAACCGAAAGTGGTCCGGTTAACAGGTGAGGAGAATACGGCCACGGAGAGAACCCTATTGGGCGGTCAGACGTGGACGCCGGTTAACAGCCCCACCCGCATAACCCCCTAAAACTACGAAAAAATCCGGCCGCAGCCGGATCGGGAGAACGCTTTCGTGGGGGCAAGTGGCGGAAGCGGTGTCTTTAGAAGGATATTCCTAAGATATTAATTATATTGAATTATTTTTTTGCCTTTAAGATCTTTACCTCATTAGATACCACATGATCTTCGCGGAGCGATGCAGAGGTCGGCATACATGGTTCCTGTTTGGCTGGACTGCACCCATGCCACCACATCAGCGGGGAAGAGGGCGCGGGCGCTGCAATACCTTGCGGCATCGCCCTCGGAATGTAGCCGGAGCGTCGTCGATCTTTCAGCCCTGACATTTACCATTGGGCCTGCGAAATCCCGGGGCTTCTGGACCGGGAACTGATTCAACAGGTGTCCTAGAGTCTCCTCATCCCCGGCGCTGATGACGTAGAGCGTCGGCTGTGAGGCTGCGCAACCAACGTTAGGCAGTTGTGTACAGGGGGCGGATATGGCGGCAGGGCAGCGGCTGGTGGCTTACGAGTGGGTCTCGACGGCGCGACAGGGGGCGAGTGGGCTTGGTCTGGAGGCGCAGCGCAAGGTGATCGAGGACTTCGCGGCGTCCCGCGGGGCTGAGGTCCTCGCGCGGTTCACCGAAGTCGAAAGCGGACGCAAGGCAGACCGGCCGGAACTTCAGAAGGCGCTTCACCTAGCGAAGGTCACTGGCGCGACGCTGGTGATCGCCAAGCTGGACCAGCTCAGCCGGAATGCGGCGTTCCTATTGGCGCTTAGGGACAGCGGGGCGCGGTTCGTCGCTGTGGATATCCCGGAGGCGAATGACCTGACCGTCGGGATCATGGCGCTGGTCGCTCAAGCCTAGCGCGAGGCGATCTCCCGGCGCACGAAGGAAGCACTGGCGGTGGCCAAGGCACGCGCGGTGAAACTGGGAAACCCGAATGGGGCGGAAAGCCTCCGGCGGGCGGGGAAAGGCGGAGTTGCGCTTAGAGCGGCAGTGTCGGCCAATGCTGCGGCCTTCGCAGCGGACCTGGCACCGGTGATCGCGGACATCCGGGCTGCGGGGCATGCGTCGCTTCGGGCTATCGCCGCTGAGCTTACGGTTGGCGGAATCCGGACCAGGCGAGTCGGACAGTGGCAAGTGTCGAACGTCAAGAGTCTCCTAAACCGGTTGGGCGGTGCGACAGATTAATGGGGCTCAGGCGACGGTTGGCGTGAAGGCAGCTAATGATTTTGAACGTTCATACGCCCCCGTTGACAGTATTTCGGTCGATCACTACCGTGAAGCCTGCTGCGGATACGGCTCTTGCCGTTTTGAGTGAGCCAGAGGCTACTCTGACCTGAAGGTTCTTCCTGAAGGTTTTGCGGTCCGGACTGCGAAACCACGAAGTATCGGGTCTCGCGCGAGCAGAAGCTTCCATCCGGGGAGCGTTCTCGGGAACGCCGCGCATTCGCTTCTCACGAAGTCGAATGAAAGGACCCATGCGATGGGAACATTGAAGCATGTCCGCCGGACAAAGATGATCGCTCAAGGAGGCCGCTGCTACTATTGCGGGCTTCCTATTTGGGATGGGGCAGTGGGGGCGGAGTCAGGAGCCAGTGCTGCCGAAAAGCTAGCGCCGAAATCACTGCGCTGCACCGCCGAGCATCTTCACGCCCGGTCCGAAGGAGGAGGCAACCAAGCCCATAACATTGTCGCCGCTTGCTGGTACTGCAATACCCGGCGCCATCGGGCGAAACGGCCGCTCGCACCAGAAGCGTATCGCCTGCTCGTCCAAGAGCGCATGGCCGCAGGAAAATGGTTGTCCGCGCAGAAGCCTAGACTTGCCCGACTCTTTGTCGAAGGTTCTTGCCCATGATTAACACGACACTGACGCTTGTCGGGACGAGCTGTATCGGAATCACGTAAAGGTTCCTTCACGACCCTCCTGATAGTCACCCATCCAAGCTGCAGGGACCACTTCCTTGCGGGCGATTGCGGCCGAGTTGACCACTCGAGGGATCCGGACGCGGCGGGGTGGTCAGTGGAGTGTGGGAACATAAAGCGACTCTTGGGCTGATGCGTTTGTCGGCGTTTTCGGCCCAAAGCTGCCGGTCGGGCCTACTGCGCGGCACCCTCGCAAGCTGTCGTTCGAATACGCGGGCACGCGCTCCCGTTGCAGCTGGTCGCGAACGACGGCATCGGCGCGCCGACGCTGACTGGCACGGGCGCGAGTTTCGTTATCGCCACGGATGGGGTGCTGACGCTGTTTATCGCGGCACCGCCCAATGGCAGCTCGGTCTGGGCGCGGGTGGTCGACGAGGTTTCGGGTGCGGTGTTCGAGCAGGAGGTCATTGCCGACCTGCCAGCCAATACGCAGTTCCTGTCACCGAGGCTATTCATGAACAACGGGGCAGTGGCGGCAGCGGTCGCTTATGATTGCGCCGGGGTTTATCTGGAGACGGATTTCTGATCGGCTCCACCGGCATAAGTCGAGCTGTCTTTCATCTGAAGGAAGCCAAGGCTTAACGACAGACTCTACGCCAACGCAGACGTTCTGCTGCCATAGGGTGACACTCCGAACTGCGCTCGAAAGCACTTAGAGAAATGCGAGACAGCGGCAAAGCCGGTTGCCATGGCGATTTCGGTGATCGACAGGTTGGACTGGACCAGCAGATCCTTGGCTCGGTTCAGCCGAAGCGCTTGGTAATGCCGTTTCGGAGAGGTGCCAAGATAGCGGCGAAACAGCCGTTCCATCTGCCGGACGCTGACACCGGCCGCCTCGGCAAGCTCTTCGGCGCCGAGGGGGGCGTCGATGCTGCCTTCCATCAGCCGGATGATGGTGGCCAGTTTCGCGTTCCGACCCGGGATATGATACATTAGCGACGAGGTTTGCGGCCCCGTCTGATCGCGGACGGCGTGGTGGACCATCAGATCGGCGACTTTTCGGCTAAGATCGTCCCCGAACCGTCCCCGGATCATGGCAAGCATCAGGTCGGCCGCGGCCGTGCCACCCGAGGCGGTCGGGATCTTCCCCATCTCGAAGCAGGCGAGCGAGATGTGCGCTTTCGGGAACTTCTCAGCGAAGCCAGGCGCAACCTGCCAGTGAACGGCGCAATTCATGTCGTCGGCAAGTCCGGCTTCGGCGATGACCGTCACACCGCCACACAGTGCCATGATCTGTCGGCCGTGCACCTTCTCGTGACGGAGCCGGGCGATGACGCGCTCCTGCTCGGACCGATGCGTCGGCAAACCTCCCACAACGACCAGCGTCTCACCTTTTTCCAGCAGGTTGACGCCATCATCGACATCGACTCGGATGCCGGACGAACTTTTCACTGGGCGACCGTCGCAGGACAGCGTGCGCCAGTTGAACAGGGTGCGGCCGGAGGCGAGATTTGCAAGCCGAAGCGGTTCGACGGCGCAGGCGAAGGCGAGATGCGTGAAGCCACCCAGAAGCAGGAAGGCCAGGCGCTGGCATCCCGCCTTGCCGTTCCCTCCTGAAAACGCCACTTCGCCGAAGTGTTTCATCCGCTACCCCCGCATCCGCAAGCCATCCACGTCATGGATCGGCGCACCAAGGACGCGCGCCTTGTGCATCTGCCCCCCAATCTCGATTGATAGCGCGGTGCCCGCCTCGGCTTGCGCCCGATCCACATAGCCCATTGCGACCGAGGTCTTGCCGTGATGCGCATAGCCGCCCGAGGTGACATGTCCGACGCAGATGTCACCATCCATGATCGCCTCGTCGCCCACCACATCCTGATCCGTTTCGACCGTCATGGTGACCAGGCGCATCGCGGGGTCCGTGTCGCGTTCGGCCAGCGCGGCGGCCTTCCCGACAAAATCCTTGCGCCAATCGATGAAGGCATCCAGCCCGCTCATCGCTGCCGTATAGTCGGGGCGGAACTCCAGCCCCCATACACCCCAGCCCTTTTCCAGACGCAGGCTCATCAGCGCCCGCCCGCCATAGGGGCGCAGGCCCAGATCATTGCCCGCCTCCTCAAGCCCCTCCCACAGCCGCATCAGGAATTGCGGGGCGCAGTAGATTTCGTAACCGAGCTCGCCCGAGAAGCTGAGCCGCAGAAGCGTGACGGGAACGCCGCAGACAAAGGTTTCGCGGGCATCGCGGAATTTCATCGCGTTGGGCGAGACATCCGCGCGCGTCACCCGCGCCAGCAGTTCGCGCGACCTCGGCCCGGAAATCGCAACGCCATGCAAGGCGTCAGAGACATTGGCATAGGTAACCCCGCTGTCGGGAAGGTGCGCCTCGAACCAGCGGCGGTGCATTTCCTGCGCGGTGCCAGAGCCAAGGAGGAGGAAGCGGTCCTCAGCCAGGCAACTGACGGTCAGGTCGCCCGCCAGCCTCCCTTTGGGCGACAGCATCGGCGACAGCGCGACCCGCCCCGGACTGGGCAACCGCCCGGCCAGCAGGCGGTCGAGCCAAGCCCGTGCGCCGGGACCTTCGACGCGATGCTTGCCGAAATTGGCGATCTCGATCATGCCTACGGCGTTGCGGACGGCGGCCACCTCGGCTGCGACATAGTCGTGGCTGCGGTTGCGGTTGAACGTCGGCTCTTCGTGCGCGTCCTTCGGCCCGTTGGCGAACCACAGCGCATGTTCCAGCCCGAAGGAGACGCCCATCACGGCGCCCTTGGCGACAAGCCGGTCATTCAGAGCGGTCGTCTTTTGCCGCCGTCCCTTGGGCAGGGTCTCGTTAGGGAAGGTCATCACGAAGCGGCGCTCGTAGTTCTCGCTGGACTTCACCGTGCCCCAGTCGGGTGTGGCGAAATCACCGAAACGGGCGATGTCCATGGCGCGCACGTCGATTTCGGGCTCGCCCCCGATCATCCATTCGGCCAGGCTTTTGCCCACGCCACCCGCCTGGCAGAAGCCCGCCATAACGCCGACGGCGGCCCAGTAGTTGGTCATCCCCGGCACCGGGCCGATCATCGGGTTGCCGTCGGGGCCGAAGGTGAAGGGACCGTTGACCACGGTCTTGATCCCCGCACGCCCCAAAGCCGGAATACGCTCGAAAGCCAGTTCCAGCCGGTCGGCGATACGGTCGAGGTCGGGGGGCAGAAGCTCATGCCCGAAATCCATCGGCGTGCCTGCCACCTTCCACGGGGTCGATTTCGGCTCGTACGTGCCCAGCAGCATCCCGTTGCGTTCCTGCCGGAAGTAGATGTTGGCCTCGTAGTCGATCCCGGCGGGGAGCCGCTCGCCGGACTTCATCCGCTCGGCGATCTCGGGGATTTCCTCGGTGATCAGATAGTGGTGCTCCATCGGCTGCACCGGCATGTGCACGCCCGACATCCGCCCCGCCTCGCGCGCCCAGAGGCCTGCGGCATTTACCACATGCTCGGCGTTGATCGTGCCCTTGGGCGTTACCACGTCCCAGCTGCCATCCTTGCGCTGGCGGGTTTCGATCACCGGGGTATGCGTGAAATACTGCGCCCCATACACGCGAGCCGACTTCGCATAAGCGTAGCAGACCCCTGAAGGGTCCACGTCGCCATCCAGAGGATCCCAGAGGGCGGCGATGTAGTGACTGGGGTCGATCAGCGGGTGGCGGCGCGCGGCCTCCTCGACGCTGATGAACTCCTGATCCAGCCCCATGTAGCGGGCCTTGGACCGTTCGCGCTTCAGATAGTCATGCCAGACCTCGTTCGAGGCCAGGTAGAAGCCGCCGGTGTTGTGCATCCCCACCGAATGGCCCGAGGTGGCCTCGATCTCCTTGTAGAGGTTGATCGTATAGCCTTGCAGGCGGCTGATGTTCGGGTCGGAACTGATCGTGTGGATCTGGCCTGCCGCATGCCAGCTGGACCCCGAGGTCAGCTCGTCCCGCTCCAAAAGGATGCAGTCCTTCCAGCCAAACTTGGCGAGATGAAACAGAATGGAGCAGCCAACAACGCCGCCCCCGATGATGACGGCGCGGGCGTGCTGGGGAAACTGCGGGTCGGTGGACATGGGTGTGGCTTTCGGGACGGGGGGGCTTGGGTCAGTTCAGGGGAAGGCGGCGGAAGCGGCCCGGCGCTGCAGGGTCGTGGAAGTGATCCAGCGGGCCGTGGTCGATCAGGTGTCGGTTCCAATGCGCCAGCGCCGCACGGTCCAGCGTCACTCCAAGGCCGGGGCCTTCAGGCACGCGCACGACGTTGTTCGTTTGGCGAAAGGGTCCGCCTTCGATCACATCGCCGATCTGCCACCGGAACAGCGATTGTGACGGCTCGGTGATCCAGGGCATCGCTGCGGTCATGTGCAGATAAGCGGCAGTGGCAATCCCGGCGTCGCCAGAATAGCACCAGAAGCCGACGCCCATGGCCTCGCAGGCACCGATGAAACGCACCGCACGGGCAATGCCTCCGAGAACGGCAAAGTTGGTCACTATGAAATCCGGCACGCCCATTCGCACGCTTCGGCGGATATCCGGCACGTGGGTCGAAAACGGGATCGAGGAATGTCGGCGCAGGGCCGCCATTTCCTCGAAGGTCGCAACCGGGTCTTCGTAGTTGCGGATGTCAAAGGGCTCGATCTCACGCAGCACCCGGATCGCGGTGTTCAGCGACCATTGCATGTTGCTATCCAGCCGGATCATGTCACGCGGCCCAAGTGCTGCGCGCAACTGACGCACGGTTTCAATCTCCAGGACCGGGTCGCCGAGGATCAGCTTGCCCTCGAACATGGTCGATCCATGCGCATCGCGCATGGCAAGGCAGTAGTCGGCAATGGCCTCGGGCGTCATCTCGCCGCCGTCGCGAAAACCGAAGTATTCGGTGAAGGGAATATCCTTGCGGACCGCGCCCCCCAGCAGGCGGTAAAGCGGCTCGCCCGCCACCTTGCCGCGCAGATCCCACAGCGCGATCTCGATGGCGCCAAAGGCCTTGACCACCGAACTGTCATCGGTGTTCTGCACGATCTGCCATGGCGGCACGCAGAGCGCCTCGCACGCCGCGATATCCATCGGGTCAGCGCCGATCAGCCGCTCACCCATCGCTTCGATGCTGCGCACAACGTCAATGGACGGCGCCTCGCCCAGACCGATCAGGCCTTGATCCGTCTCGACCTCGATGATGGTCTTGGAGGTGCCGGGATAGTGGCCGCCGGTCCACCACATCGGCCTTTCCAGCGGGATGTTGACGGGCGTGGCTTTCAGCGCGGTGATTTTCATGGCGGCAGGGTCCGGCTACTGGGCGGTGGATCGGGTCAGGAAATCGAGGACGAGGTCGGCAAAGATCGCGGGTCGCTCGCGAAAGGCCGAATGGCTGGCCCCCGGGATCAGGGCGATTTCGCCTTTGGGCAGCGCCTTGGCCAAAGCCAGCGCATCCTCGGGGCGGAAGAAATCATCGTTCTGGCCAAGGATCACCAGAACCGGCACGTCGATGGTGGCCAATTGCTCGGCCGGGATCACCATTTCGGTGGTCCAGACCGGCCAGGCCAGCTGGTGCAATTCGCGCCAGCGGTCGGGGGCTGCCTCGCCGCCATGCAGCATCTGCAGGCGACCAGCGAAATCGGTCGCGTTCACTTCCAGCGCATCCAGAACCGCATCAGGCAAGTCGCCGCGCTGGTCATAGCCGTAGAAAGTCCTCATGCCGGTCATGTAGTGGTCGTCCGCCGCGACGCGGTTCGTCGCCCCACCGATCACCGCCGCAGAAGCCACGCCAGGATGGGCGATCAGGAACTTCTGCACGATGATCCCGCCGTCGGAGTAACCCATGACCACTGGCTGTTCGAGGCCAAGTGCGGCGATGAACACCGCCAGATCCTCAGCCGCCAGATCATAGCTGAAAGCGCCCGACGGGTTGTCCGTGCCGCCATGATTGCGGGTGTCCGGGGTCAGAAGTCGGTGCGTCGGTGCCGCCGCCTCGACAAAGCCGCCCCACATTCGCGAGGTCAGCCCGCCGCCATGCACCAGAACGATCGGCGTTCCCGTGCCGATGTCGCCATAGGACACGGTCAGATCGCCCACCATGACGGTGCTGCGGTCCTGCGCGAAAGCCGCGCCGACCAGACCAAGCGTCGCTAGGGTCGCTGCAAGAAACAGGTGCCTCGTCATCGCGGTTGTCCTTTCAAAGCGGGGTTGGTGTCAGTACCAGGCGTCGGGAAGTTCCGCCTTGCGGCAGGCCACATAGTCGTTCAGCGCCTCCAGAGTGCCGGGGTCGATGGGTGGGGTTTGGTATTGGTTCAACAGCAGGTTCCAGCGGTCGTAGGCCCGACGTGCGGCGTCCTTCGAACCCTGTTCTTCCCACTGTTCAACGCTGTCGGAATTCGACAGCTTCGCCTCGTAGAAGGCGGTGGTGTAATTCGCCAAAGTATGGGCCGAGCCGAGGAAATGGCCGCCCGGCTCGACATCGTCATAGGCGTCAAGGCCAAGCGCGTTGTCATCGACCGCTATCCCGGCCAAGGCCACCGCATAGGCCCCCAGCCGGTCGGCATCCAGCACAAGCTTTTCATAGCCGGTGGACAACCCGCCTTCCAGCCAGCCCGCCGCATGCAGGACATAGTTTGCCCCGCCCAGAACGGTGGAGAGCATCGAGTCCGCACTCTCCGCCGCCGCCTGGAAGTCCGGAAGCTTGGACGCAGTCAGCGCCCCGCCGCAGCGCAGGGGCAACCGCAGACGACGCGCCAGTTGGCCGATGACGAAGTTCGATATCATCGGTTCGGGCATCCCGAAGGTCGGCGCGCCGGACCGCAGGTTCATCGAGGACAGGAAGTTGCCCAGGATGAAGGGCGCGCCGGGTCGGACCAGTTGTACATAGGCCCCGACCATCATCGCCTCGGCCAGTGCCTGCGCAATGGCTGCCGCTGTCGTCACCGGCCCCATGGCACCGCCCAAGATGAAGGGCACGGCGATGATGCCCTGGCCTGCGCCGGAATAGACCTCGATTGCCTCGGTCACCACCTTGTCCACCAGCATGGGGGAGTTGGAGTTGACGTTGGCCATGATCACGCAACTGCTGTCGAACACCGCATCGCCATGCAGGATGCGCGCCATCGCCACGCTGTCCTCGGCCCGCGCCTTTTCGGTGATCGCGCCCAGATGCGGCTTGTCGGTCAGCGTCATGTGGGCCAGCACCATGTCGAGGTGCCGCTTGCTGACCGGAATGTCGCAAGGCTCGCAGGTGACAAAGCCGGAATGGTGCAGCGGGTCCAGCGCATGGGTCAGCTTCACCAGCCGGTGAAAGTCCTCCAGCGTGCCATAGCGGCGGCCCCCTTCCAGATCGCGCACGAAGGGAGAGCCATAGACCGGCGCAAAGACCTGATGCCGCCCGCCGATCCGGACCGACCGGGCCGGGTTGCGGGCGACTTGCGTGAACTCGGCCGGGGCCGATGACAGCAGGCCACGGATCAGCTCAGGGGCTGCGCGAACGCGGGTCTCGGTCACGTCCGCGCCTGCCGCCCGCCAGCGATCAAGCGCTGCAGGGTCATCGCGGAACTCGATGCCGATGCGTTCGATCAGGGCAAAGGCGCGGGTTTCGATCCGCTCCAGCGCCTCTTCATCGGCCATGGCATACCAGGGCAAGGCTCGCGTCACATAAGCCGGAGCGGCGGTCTCCGGAACGACCGCCTGACCCCGGCGACGTCTTGCTCTTGTCTCAGTCTCAGCCACTTGCGCCCCAAATCTTCCAAATATTCAGCTTGAACCTTGATATTAGGGGCAGGTCTGTCTCTTGTGACCGTTGCAAAATCTTTGCCATAAGATAACTTGGAATTATGCGTGATATTGAACGCCAGATCGGGTCGGCCCATAACCTCGTGGTCTTCGAGGCCGCCGCGCGGCACCTTTCCTTTTCGCGCGCTGCCGAGGAACTGTCGGTCACCCAACCCGCCGTTAGCCAGGCGCTCCGGCGGCTTGAGGCTGCGATCGGCGCGCGGTTGTTCGTGCGGGGGCATCGGCAGATCGCGCTGACCGATGCGGGCGCGCGGCTTTATCTGGATGTCAGCGACGGCTTTGCCCGCATCCTGGCGACGGCGCGGCAGATCGGGCGAGCGGCGGGGTCAGATCAGGTCACCCTGCTGGTCTCGACCGCCTTCGCGACCTGGTGGATGGTGCCGCATCTGCAGGAGTTTCACGCCCGCAACCCCGGGGTCGACCTGCGGCTGGAAACCGTAACCCGCGACATCGAAATCGCGTCAGAGGAAACGACCCTGGCCGTGCGAAGGGGCAACGGGGAATGGCCGGGCTACCACGCTGCCCTGATCGCGCCCGAACGGTTGCGCGCCGTGGCCAGCCCATCCCTTCTGGCGCGACTGCCAACGGTGACCGATATCGGGGATCTGACCCGGCAAATGCTGGTTCACCTGGAAGAACCGCACCGCTACCGCCCTACCTGGGCTGCGTTCTTTGCCCAATTCGGCGTGGCATTTCAGGATCGGCATGACGGGTTGCGGCTCAACGATTACGCTCTGGTCCTGCAAGCGGCGATGGCCGGGGAAGGCATCGTGCTGGGGTGGGAACATGTGTGCCGTCTGCCGATGGCGCAGGGCCTGATCGCCCCGGTCGGACCCTGGACCTGGGACACCGGTGCGGGGTTCTACCTCGTCTGGTCCGACCGCGCGCCGCTGTCGGACCGCGCCGCGCTGACCCGCGACTGGATCCTGTCCAAGGCCCGGTCCATAACTGGCTGATCGCCCCGCCATTCGGCGCGGAAATCCGAAGGCGTTCGCCCGGTCACACGGCGAAAGAACTGGGTCAGGTTGCTTGCCTCGCCAAAGCGGAGGCGGTGGGCGATGGCCTCCAGCGTGTCGTCGCTGTTGGCGATCCAGCGCCGGGCCTCCAGCGCCAGCCGGTCGTCGATCATCGCCTTGGCGCTGCGCCCCTCGACAGCCAGGCAGGCCCGTGTCAGGGTTCGTTCGGCATAACCCAGTTTGCGGGCATAGTCGGCCACACTCCAGCGGTCGAGGAACCGCGCTTCCACCAGCCTGCGGAAGTCGCGCATTATGTCGTTCCGCCGTGCGCCGTGTTCGGTCGGCGTCGCCCGGGTCGCCGCCCAATCCAGATGCAGGGCCACCAGAAACGCAAAAAGCCGTTCCCGCAGCAGGTGTGGCAGCAGCGGTTGGCCGGCGTGGCGCTCTGCGTCGCGCTCGATGGCGGCGCAGGTGCTCAGGAACTCGTCCTGGGCCGCAGGTGACAAGGTCGAGGCAACATGCCAGTCCAATTGTGACAAGACCTGACGCAGGGGAGAAAGCGCGTCCGGCAGGATGAAATCCTCGGAGACAACAAGCGCCACACCGTCCATATCCTGCGAGAGCTGGAATTGATGGCTGGTCCCGGCCCGCACCATGATCAAGGTGCCGGGGGCTATGGCATGCGGCGTGAAGTCCAGCACATGCTGGCCAGCACCTTGCGTATAAAGCAGAAACATCGTGAATTTGGGCCATTGGACCGATGCCAGGTGCGCAGCACTGCCCGTCTGGCGGATACGGTCCAGCGGCACTGCCTCGACCGGCGCGCCATGGCTGGACCGGAAGCCGACCTTTGTCTGGGGATTGATCTGGGGTGTCATCCGTTGAACTTATCAACCTCGATTGTCCAATACCAGCAAGTGTTTTGCCGGAACCAATATTCCGTCCGAGGCGTCCCATCAGTAGAAGGGTGGCGGGAACAGGCCCGCTTGGGGGCGCCATGCAACCGGAGACGAACGCACCATGACCATCGAGGACAACAAGGTCGCCCTGACGGCATTCTACCGTCAAGCCCTGACCGTGAATACCGAAACGACCCCCGGCACCGTGCTGGACCGCGTGCTGGCCGATGACTTCACCTCGGTCAACGGCAAGGGCAGCAAGCCCAAGGCAGCGCTGATGGCGCAGATCGAAGGGTTCTGGAAACTGATCCCGAACCTGAAGTGGGAACCGCAGGAAATGGTGATCTCGGGGGAGAAGCACGTCGTGCGCTCCATCGCCAGCGGCAACCCGGTGGGCGAATTCATGGGCCTGACGCTGGACGGCAGCCGCGCCTTCCGGATCGACACCATCGACATCCACACGGTCGAGAACGGAAAGATCACCGGGGTCTATCACCTAGAGGACTGGGCCACCGGCATCGCGCAACTGAAACAGTAACCGAACGACAAGGAAGACAAGAAATGACGAAGTCACTGCAAAAGATCAAATTCCTGGCGCTGACCCTTGGCGCCGTGCTGACTGCCGCCACAGCACAGGCCGATGTGTTCGAGGTCGTGTCGGCCCCCATCGCAGATGGCGTCACCGTCGACCAGATGCGTGCGGCCGATGCGCCTGTTGGCGCTTTTGTGGCAGCACTCCCCGGCTTCATCTCGCGCGAGAATGGTGTCAGCGTCCAGGAGGACGGTATCAGCCCCGGCAACGAATGGTTCGTGATCGTGCGCTGGGACACGATCGAGCACGCGCAGGAAGCCGCCCGTTTGCTGAATGCCAGCCCGGATGTCGCCGCACAGATGTTCCAGTCGATGAAGGCCGATCAACTCTTCTTCCGCCACTACACCGTGCAGGACTAGACGCGTTCTGACTATCGCTTGCCCAAGGGCCAAAACCATCGCCGCCGGTCTTGCAGCCGGCGGCGCACCCCGCAACAGCGCACAAACGGACAGTCAAGAATGAAAGTCGTCAGCATCACCGATGGCCCCGATGACGAGAGCCGGTTCGAGGACATGGACCAGGGAACAGTGATCGAGTGGGATTCGCACCGGCTGCGCCTGCAAGAAGTTCCGGCTGGAAGCGAAAGCCCGCTGCATCCTGAACCGAGCCCGGCAATGGCAACCGTGCTGAAGGGTTGGATCAGGATCACGACTTCGCTTGGTGACAGTAGAACCCTCCACCCCGGTGACGCGATGCTGTTCCTCGATACACAAGGCAAAGGCCATGCCTTTGTCACCGCCCCTGAAACATCCGTTCTGATGATCGTGGGCCTGGCGCAGGGCGGGCCGCGCTGAATTTCCGATGGCCGGTCTCCTCCGGCGCTTCCCGATGAAGGATATTGAAAATGTCTGCTGCACAAAAACTTGTTCCGCTCTGGGCGCGCGGACTGACGGTCGCCCTTGCGCTGGCAAACCTTGGCTATGGCGTGATGGGATACCTGCGTCCCGGGGAGATGTTTGCCGGACTTGATGCCGGCACTGCCACCCTGCAGAACGCCGTCTATCAGTTTTCCGCGCGAAACATCGCCATCGGAATTGCCCTGCTGATCGTCGGTCTGGTCGGCGTCCCGGAATCCATCGCGATCGTCATGATCATCCGCTTCCTCATCGAGGCACAGGATCTGGTTCTGGGCGTCATGTTCGGCGCACCTCCGGCCAGATTGGCCATGGCCGCGGCCTTCATGGCGGTGGAAGGTTTCGTCATCGTCACGATGTTTCGGATCGTCGCCAAGCGTGATGCTCTCCAGAGTGATCGTTGAAAAGTACCACTGGATACGGACGGGATCGTGCGGCCCAGCCTCAGAGAAGGTTCGACCGCAGTGGCGTTCCCTCCGCCACTTGCCCGAGCGAAATCGTTCTCCCGATCCGGCTGCGGCCGGATTTTTCCGTTGTTCTAAGGAGTTATGCGGGAAGGGCTGTTAACCGGTGCCCACGAGAACAGGCGCGAACGGTGTCTCTCCGGGCCGATATTCTCCGGACCTGATGACTGCGCCGTTTTGGTGAATTTTCGGCAACCACCTGAATAGTTGAGGTTAAAGTCGGGTTTGGAGTTGAGTTCGACCGCAGTCCCGCCTGCGGCTGTTGTGACTGGGATCGGAATTTTTCACGCCATTGTGCTCTCCGGGCGTTGCTTGCGGTGCTGCCAATCGGGGAGCACACGATCCAGGAGTCCATAGAAAGCGGCCCCGTGGTTTGGGCTGATTTGCAAACCATCCAATACTGCCGCTTGAGCCGTCAGCGTCAGGAAGCACGAACTAGGTCCGACGAGCCCCAGCCCTCTGCCTCAGAAACAAGCCGCCTGTTCCAATTCACGTGGCGACGGACAAGGCAGTCGTTCGGCACGACATCTGCCAGCTTCCGATGCCACGCCACCAAAAGAACTACCGATTTGGTCCCAGGCATTCGGCTTGTGCCTCAACGGAGGTCCGGTGCGACGTCGGGTGTCGCCGGGCGACCGCCTGATGACATTGACACCGCAATACGCTCATCCCGACTTTGTGCGGGTCCAGGCGCGGGGGATCAGCCTTTCCTGCTCGTCCGTGTAGGGTGCGGGGGTGAACATGCGTGACAGGGTTTCTGCGTCCGGATAGACCGCCGGGTTTCTGGATATGACCGGATCGACCAAAGGCGTCGCGGCTTTGTTGGCATTGGCGTAGCGGGTATAATTGGTGCAGGCCGCTGCCACTTCGGGGCGCATCATGTAGTCGATGAAGGTGTAGGCGTCATCCTTGTTGGCGGCGTCCTCGGGGATGCACCAGCAATCAAGCCAGGCCGGCGCTCCGGTCTTTGGCACGAAGTAGCCG
>CAIXBE010000411.1 GCA_903917595.1 uncultured Rhodobacterales bacterium | reverse complement strand
GCCGCCGAGGCCTGGCTGGTCAACACCCTGCCCGTCTGGCTGATTGATCTGAGTGTTTCCCTTTGAAGGAGAGAATGATGAACCGTCGCGACTTTCTGATTGCCACCGCTGCCGTTACGCTGGCCATGCCCATCGTGGCCCATGCCACCGCCGACTACTCACCGGAGTTGCTGAAGGCCGAACTGGCTGCGGGCAAGACCGTGTTTCTGGACTTCAAGGCCAGCTGGTGTTCGACTTGCGCCGCGCAGGAGCGGGTGATCGAGGCGCTTAAGGCCGAAGATCCCGCCTATGAAACCGCAATCACCTTCATCAACGTCGACTGGGACCTGTGGGGCGAGGGCGAACTGGTCGCACAGTTGAACATCCCGCGCCGGTCAACGCTTGTGGTGCTGCAAGGCGATCAAGAGCTTGGCCGCATCGTCGCCGGCACGGCCAAGGCAGAGATCAAGGCCCTGATGGACCTGGCGCTTCAGGCTGCCACGGCCTGATCCATCAACGTCTGGTCGTCGGCCAGCACCTTGAGCCGGGCGGGCCGCGCCATGCAGCGTGCCACCCAGTCCTGAATCAGCGGCTCATCGGGCGTGTTGCCGAACCAGGCATAGGGCGAATGCACCAGAAGATCGGCCGCCGAAAAGGCATCGCCCAACAGCCACGGCCCGGTTTTCAGCGCGGCACGGATGCGGTCGGTCATTTCCGGCACCCCCCGGAAGGTGGCGGTCAGGGACGGGTGACTGGCCTGAGCATAGTCCAGAACCAGAACCGGCTCCATCACGCCTTGATACCAGTTCATCCAGGTCAGGAAGCTACCCCAGGCCGGAGTGCCCACGGCAGGGGCCATCGGGCCGGGAAAGAGCGTGGTCAGATAGGTGATGATCGCGCCGCGTTCGGTGATGATGTGGCCATCATGCACCAGACAGGGGGCCTTCTTTTCCGGGTGCGGGTTGGCCGGATCGGGTGCGCCAGTGCCGGTCATGATGCGGGGGATGTCGACGATCCGGGTGGTGACCCGGTCGGCAATGCCCATCTCTTCGATCAGGGTCATGATAGCGGAAGACCGCGATTTCGGGGCGTGGAACAAGGTCAGCATCTGTCTCTCCTTGAGTGTTCGAATGCTGTCGTTATGCTATGGGCCTGCTGTCAGAACCTGTCAGGATCACATGGCCCGCGCCGACCGCCTGTTTCGCCTGCTGACTGCGTTCCGGATGCTGCCGCAGCCGGTGACCGCTGCACGTCTGGCGGCCGAGACCGGGGTTTCGGAACGCACGCTTTACCGCGACATCGGGGCCTTGCGCGCAGGCGGTGCGCTGATCGACGGTGAGGCGGGCCTTGGTTACACCCTGACCGAAGACCCCGCCCTGCCGCCGCAGATGTTCACAAGGCTGGAAGTCGAGGCGCTGGTTCTGGGTCTTGCCGAGGTGACACTTTCGGGCGACCCGATGCTGGCCCGCGCCGCCGCCGAAGCGCAGGCCAAGATCATCGCCACCCTGCCCGACCGGGTGCAGCGTCAGGCGATCCACGCCGTCAGCCGGTCCTACCGCTATCAGCCGCGAATACCCGCGCCGTCGCACCTGCACCTGTTGCGCGAAGCGGCCTGGGAGGAGCGGGCAGTGGACTTGACCTATAGCGACGTGCAGGGCCAAACCTCAGACCGCCGGATCTGGCCGCTTGGCACGGTATTCCTTGACCGTGAGGTGATCTGTCTGGCCTTTTGCTGCCTGCGGCAGGATTTCCGGCGCTTCAAGGTTCTGCAGATGACCGATGTCCGCCTGACCGAAGAAAGCTTCCGGCCAAAGCGCGTGGCGCTGCTACGGACCTACATGGACCGTCTGCGCGACGAAAGGCGGACGGGGGACGCTTGATGTGACCCGCGCCCGCGCGCTAGTCTTGCGCGCATGCCCAGCCTGTGCCGCGATTGCCTGACGCTGATCGACGGAGATGGCTCTCCGGCGCGCTGTCCTGCCTGCCGGTCACCGCGCATGGTGCCGCATCCTGAATTGGCCAGCCTGTCCATCGCCCATATGGATTGCGACGCCTTTTACGCTTCGGTCGAAAAGCGCGACAATCCGGCCTTGCGTGACCAGCCGGTGATCGTCGGTGGCGGGCATCGCGGCGTCGTCTCGACCTGCTGCTACATTGCGCGGATCAAGGGCGTGCGGTCGGCGATGCCAATGTTTCAGGCGCTGAAGCTTTGTCCCGATGCGGTGGTGGTGAAGCCCCGGATGTCGGTCTATGTCGAGGTTTCCCGCGCGATCCGGGCGATGATGGAGGCGATGACCCCCGCCATCGAACCCTTGTCGCTGGACGAGGCGTTTCTGGACCTGACCGGCACCGCCCGCCTGCATGGCGCTGCCCCTGCGGTGATGCTGGCACGGCTGACCAAACGGATGGAGGACGAGCTGGGCCTGACCGGTTCGGTCGGGCTAAGCCACAACAAGTTTCTGGCCAAGATTGCCAGTGACCAGGACAAACCGCGCGGGTTTTCGGTGATCGGGCGGGCCGAGACCGAAGCTTTCCTGAAGCCGAAACCGGTCCGCATCATCTGGGGCGTGGGTCAGGCCACGCAAGGAGCGCTGGAAGCGGCGGGCATCCGCACCATCAGTGACCTGTTGCGCTGGGACCGCGCTGATCTGGGTGCGCGGTTTGGCAGCATGGGGGACCGGCTCTGGCACCTTGCGCGGGGCCTTGATACGCGGCGGGTGAACCGGGATGAAAAGCTGAAGTCGATCTCGAAGGAGACGACGTTCTTTGAAGATACCACCGACCCCGACCTTCTGGACGGGCATATCTGGCGGCTGGCCGAACAGGTCGCCGACCGGGCCAAGGCCAAGCACCTTTCTGGCCGCACCGTGACGCTGAAGCTGAAGCGCGGCGATTTCCAGCTGATCAGCCGTCGCCATGCGCTGTCTGACCCGACCCAGCTGACCGACCGCATCTACCGCGCCGCGCGGGACCTGTTCGACCGGGCGGGCACCACTGGTCCCTTCCGGCTGATCGGCGTCGGCATTTCGGACCTTGCCCCGGAAGATCAGGCCGACCTTGCCCAGGACCTGCTGGACCCCGATGCCCGCCTGCGGGCGGCGGCGGAGCGCGCCACCGATGCGATCCGCGCCAAGTTCGGTTCGGATGCGATCATCAAGGGCCGGGCGCTGCGCTAGTTCTGCGGGATTACTCCGCCGCCAAAGCCTGACCAGACCCGGCCTCGTCCAGAAACCCGGCCACGACCCCGCCAATCGTCTCGCGAAAGGCGGCAAACCCCGGCAGCGGCCGGACAAGCGCCTCATCCATATACAGCGCCCGATCGATTTCCACCTGCACGGCATGCACCCCGCGTGAGGGCCGACCGTAGGCCTGCGTCACATAGGCACCGGCAAAGGGCGCATTCCGCGCGACCCGCAGACCGGCACTGGCAAAGGCCGCCTCCAGCCGGTCCATCACCTCGCGCCCGGCGGCCGCACCGAATCGATCGCCCAGAACCACCTGCGGCCGGGGCTGGCCCAACCTTGTATGCGCCTCTATCGCCTCGTGTGGCATCGAATGGCAGTCGATCAGCACCGCCTCACCGAACGTTTCCCGCGTCTCCTCGACCAGCCCGCCCAGCGCCGCGTGGTAGGGGTGCCAGTGCTGGCGGATCCGCGCCTCGGCTTCGGCCAGGGACAGCTTGCCGCGATAGATCGCCCGCCCCCCCGCCACGACACGGGGAATCACCCCCAGCCCCGACGAGACCCGCGGATTGTGCGGCGCGCGGGTGATCCCTTCGATCACCGCCGGATCAAGCTCGTCCGCGGCCCGGTTCAGGTCGATATAGGCCCTTGGCAGCCGCGCCAGCAGCAGCGGAGCGCCAAGCGCAGGCGCCATGTCGAACAGCCGGTCGACAAAGGCATCCTCGGACGACCGGATCGCCAGGTGGTCCGGCAAGGCCCTGGCCAGAAAATCGACCGGATAGTCCCGCCCGGAATGGGGCGAGGCGAAGATCACATTGCTGGTTTGCCGTTCGGGGCGGCACAGCACATAGGCTTCGGTCTCATGCGTCGACACGTCGGACCTCACAGGTTCCAGATGATATAGCGACAGAATTTGAAAAGCCAAAACCCCTTGCAGGCCCCGGCGCTTGTCATTATAGACCCGCCCTGACCGACGCGGTTTCGCCCGCGTCCTTTTCGTTTCACCGAAGGGGGCAAGGTGGGGTCGCGCTGGCTGCGTGGGCGGTTAGCTCAGCGGTAGAGCACTACGTTGACATCGTAGTGGCCACTGGTTCGATCCCAGTACCGCCCACCATTCGCCGTTCCCGGTTGGGGACTTGGATTTCAATCTGGCGCGCTTGCGCCGCGTAGAAGGAGGACGACCATGAAGGTTTCCAACTCGCTCCGCTCGCTGAAGACGCGTCATCGCGATTGCCAGGTCGTGCGCCGCAAAGGCCGCGTCTATGTGATCAACAAGACGCAAAAGCGCTACAAGGCCCGTCAGGGCTGATCTGCGCACGAGCAACCGGATCAAACGGCCGCCACGGGGCAACCCTGGCGGCCTTTGTCTTTCTCGCGCTTTGCTCTTTTCCCAAATACTCCCGCCGGAGGCTTGGCCGAGCCGGTTGCGCGCCTTCGCGCAGAGGCGAGACAAAAAGCTTGCGGCGCATGCCGTTCGATTCGACAAACGCTGGTCACCAACGATCACGGTCAGGCCCATGCACCCCAATCCCGCTTTCCGCCAGACGTCCCGTGACCGCAACCTGGCATTTTCCCGGGCGCGAGGTTTCGGCATCCTTTCGGTAAACGGTCCTGACGGTCCGCTTGCCGCGCATGTGCCGTTTCTTCTGTCCGAAGACGCCAGCTTTGCCGATCTGCACCTTGCCCGGTCGAACCCGCTTGCCCGGGCTGACCTTCCTGGCCCGGCACTTCTGGCTGTGTCCGGCCCGGATACCTATATCTCGCCCGACTGGTATGGGCCGCATGCGCAGGTTCCCGATCAGGTCCCTACCTGGAACTACGTCGCCGTGCACCTGCGGGGCGTGCTGGAACCGCTTCCTCCGCAGGCTTTGGGGACACATGTCGATGAGCTGTCAGCAGAGCATGAGCAGCGCATCATCGGCAAGACCCCCTGGACCAGTGCCAAGATGACCGAGGGTGCGAAGGACAGGATGCTGCGGATGATCCTGCCGTTCCGGTTGCGGATCGTGGCGGTCGACGGGACCTGGAAGCTGAACCAGAACAAACCGCCCGAGGTTCGCGCCCGCGCCGCCGAGGCTTTGGCCAAAGGCGACGCCGCCGCGCAGGCCATTGCGGCACTTATGCGGGAGAAGCCGGAGACCTGAGACGTCCGGTTTTCGTTTACAGGGGTCGGCCCCGGCCCTAAACTTGTCCTTCCTGTCTGTATGGAGGGTCTGATGCCGCTGCCGCTTGCCCCGCTTTTGCCGATTGCCTTGCGTATCGGCATGGTCGCGACCACGACCTTTGCCCTGACGCGCTGGGTCCGCGCCCGCACGCATCCCGGCCGCACCGACCAGCGTGCCGAGGATGCCTTTGACGATCTGGGCGAGGGGGTGTCGCTGCACCGTCCGGCTGATCGGGCCGCTGACGGTGGAGCCGACAGCCAGACCAACGCCACCGCCCGCCTGCGCCGGGTGATCCGGTTCCGGGGCAGGACCTGGGAGTTCGATGCCGGTCTGATGGCCCGCCTGCGTCTGCGGCAGAGGAACGAATGAAACTTTACCACACGGCAGCTTCGCCCTTTGTCCGCAAGGTCATGGTCCTGTTGAACGAGGCCGGTGCCACGGACCGTGTCGAGTTGATCCCGGCAGCGGTAAGCCCGCTTAAACCCGATGCCATGCCGATCGACAGCAATCCCTTGGGCAAGATTCCGGCGCTAGAGACTGACGACGGGGTCGCAATCTACGACAGCCGGGTCATCACCCGGTATCTCGACGAGGTGCTGAAGGCCGGCCTTTACCCCGCCGCGCCCCGGCTTTGGGAAACGCTGACGCTTGAGGCCACAGCCGAAGGAATAACCGAGGCTGCGGTTCTGATCCGCTATGAATTCCATGTCCGGCCCGAGGGGTCACGGTCCCACGACTGGGCTGAGGGGCAGTGGCACAAGATCGACCGCGCGCTGACCGCAGTCGAGACCCGCTGGATGGCGCACCTTTCCGGTCAGATCGACATGGGCCAGATCGCGCTGGGCTGCGCGCTTGGCTACCTGGATTTCCGGCATTCAGACCGCGACTGGCGGTCAGGTCACCCGGCCCTGGTCGCTTGGTACGATCGCTTTGCCGGGCGGCCGTCGATGCTCGCGACATTGCCGCCCGGCTGAACGCCGACCTAGAACTTGTAGCTCAAACCAATGTTGACCGCGTTGGTGATGATGTCGGTCTTCAATGTGCCACCTGAATCCAGATCCATCACATGGCTGGACCATGTTCCCTTGTATTCGCCGAAAACAGACCATTTCGCGCTGATCTCCCAGGCCGCGCCTGCAACCAGTTGTGCGGCAGGACCGGTCAACTGGTAGCCGAACGTCAACACGTCGCCCGTTGGTTGCACTTCGACATGTGGAATGGCAACGCCGATGCCGGCGCCGACATAAGGCGTCCAGCGGCTGTCGGACTGCCAACGGCGCCAGATGTTGGCCGACAGGATGTTCAGGCCATCGGTCATTTCAAGCACATCGTAGCCATAAGCGGCTGGATCATCAGCATAGACCTTGACGTGGTTGACTTCGAGCCCATAGCCAAAGCGGTCATTCCGCCAAGAGGTCGCCCGCAAGCCCCAGTAGGGTGGCATCTCGAAAGATTTTCCCAGCCAACCGACGGTCGCTTCGCCCAGCGTTGAATGGACAATCGTGCTGTGCGGGGCAGTC